>CAZETN010000205.1:0-2983 GCA_964514475.1 uncultured Bacteroides sp. | reverse complement strand
CGACTTGGCTCCCTGTCTGCAGGTGGGCTCGCCGCGCACCTCCTCGCCCGTGATGTGGTGTCTCGCCGTGGCCTGCTCCGGTATGTGCATCTCGGGATTGACGCGGCGCGTGCGCTCCTCGAGGTGGCCGTCCGGAAACAGTTTGACGGTGCTGATTTCGACTATGCGGTCACTTATCAGATTTATGCCCGTCGTCTCCAGGTCGAAGAACACCAGCGGGCGTTTGAGCTTCAGTTTCATATGGGATGCGGTTTTCAGAATTCGCCGCATGCCATCGGCATCAGCAGCATGACAAGTTCGGTGCCTTCCTCGTCTTTTCCGGGCTGGAACAGGCCGGGGCGTCCCGGGTCGGCGAGCGCCACGGTGATGTCGTCGGTGGGCAGCACGTTAAGTATCTCGGCAAGCAGCACCGAGCTGAAGCCGATGACAAGGCGCTGGCCCGAAAACGAGCACGGCAGCGACTCATGTGCCTGGGTGAGCAGGTTGGGGTCCTGACTCTTGATTTCGACGCGGTCCGGGGTGATGAGGAACTTCTCGAGCCCGAAGTCCTGGCTCACGCACAGGCCCACGCGGCGCACCGAGCTAAGCAGCGACTGGCGGTCGACCGTCAGCAGCAGGCTGTTGTTCCTGGGGATGACGCGGTTATAGTCCGGAAAGTTGCCCTGAAGCAGACGGCAGTTGAAGCTGTAATCGTCGTTTTCGAATGTGGCGCTCTTGGCCGTCATCACAATCCTGACGTCCTCGCTGCCCGAAAATATATTGCGCACGATCGAGCATGGCTTGGGCGGTATCACCCGCGCCACCTGCACGCCGGGGTTGCAGTTGCGGTCCTCGTACTTGACAAGCTTGCGGGTGTCGGTGGCGGCATATGCCACACGGTCCTCCTTCACGTCGAACAGCACGCCCATCATTATGGGGCGGTAGTCCTCGGTAGCGGCCGCGAACAGGGTGTAGTCGATGCCCTTGCGCAGCCTCTCGGCGGGCAGCTGGAAGGCCACCGGCTGGCCCTCGTCGTCCTCCTGCTTGGGCTCGGGATATTCCGCTCCGTCGATGTAGGTGAACTCGCACGAGCCGTTCGAGTAGTTTATGAACGCCTTGCCGTCCTCAAGTGTCACCTCTATGCCCTGGTCGGGAATTTCCTTCAGCAGGTCCACCAGCCGCTTGGCGTCGACACATACGCTGCCCTCGCCCTCGACATTGGTGACGGGGATACGCGCCGATATCGAATTCTCGATGTCCGAACCGCTGATGGTCAGCATGTCGTTCTCGTCGACACTGATCAGAAAGTTTGTCAGAATGGTCATCGGGCTCTTGGGGTTGATGACCTTGCCCACTGCCGAAGCGCAGCTGTGGAAAATCTTGCTTGAAACGTTGAATTTCATCTATATATCTGTTTTATTGTTTTTGCCATAAACGGTTTTCGGCGCCGTCGCACCTAATATCGTACAAATATACGACAATCCGCGGACATAGCCACAAATTCGGGCGCCTAAAATGAACCGTAGTTGCGTAAGTTGCCGAAGCCGCGCGCGCTTTCGATGCCGCGGCATATTTCCTCGAGGTCAAAGTTCTGATACTTGTCGCTGAGGGGGCGGTGCTCCACATTCCTGATTTCGACCTTGAGCAGGCGTCCCCTGAAGCTGAACACCTCGTTCGGCTCAAATCCGTAAATCTGACACGGCGACGCCCACAGGGCCGTGGCCACACCGCGCCATATCGCATCGTGCAGCAGCGGCAGCCTGCCGCCGGCGGGGGCTCCGCACCTCAGCCTTATGCCGCTGTTGTCGTACCCCAGCTGCCGGCACATCAGATAGGTGTAGAACAGCGGCACCTCGGCCTCTTCGATGGTGCGCGCACGGTAGGCCATCTCGCATATGCGCTGATAGTCAGCTTTCAGTCTCTCGTTCATAATCGTATAGTTGTTTACAGGTTACAGGTCATTACGTCAGTTCGTCTCCAGGTGCAGGTACTCGCTCTGCTCCACAACGGGTCTGAATTTCAGAAAACCGTCCGTGGTGTCGGTTTTCAGTTGATTTACTCGATATGCGTTAATGCATGTTAAAATGGATGTAAATTATGAAAATAATTGCTATATTGCATTGCCATTATCAATATCCTTGGTCTAAGCCTGCACTAACATAATTTATTAATTAACCCTCATTAACCATGAAAAATCTAATTAGCCTTTTGGCAATGTCGACGTTTTGCGTCGCACAGTCGTTTTTATTCGGCTCATGTCAAGAGGATGGCACTTATTTGGCGAAACATGACGAACAGGTATTAATGGAGGAAACCCCAAAAGTATCTCCTGATAGTGACGCCGTTACAGCGCATGACGCTGCAATGGTAGCTATAAAGAAACTTGACCGTGACTTCCCAAAAGGAAGATCCGCTTCTAATTACAGTGTTTCTACTGTTGCCGATGAAAACGGAAATGTAGCACTTTATATAGTCAATTTTGAGAATAATGGCGGTTTTGTCGTTGTCAGTGCGAAAAGAGAAGTCAATCCGGTGCTTGCCTGGAATACTACAGGACATTATGACAACACGGAAAATAACGGTGTAAAACTATGGCAAGATAACGCCGTCAAAGCCATACAGTATGCAGAAGACCAAGATGAGTCTGTAAAGCAATATAATAAACATGTCTGGGCTTCGATGACTAATGAACAATCCCAGGTTGGTATAATGCCTGTGGCTCAGAGCGCTTCAGATGAATGGACAACTGCACAGCAAATTCTCCGAGAAAAATTAATGGAATGGAAAAATGATGGTGTCGATTGCTATGCCTTAAAATACTGGGAGCCTGGTTTACAGCATTACGGCCCCGAAAAAACATACTATAAATTCAATTGGGAAGATTGCGCCTATGTGACCCTAAGAGTATGTTTACTTTTAAACCAAATTAAACATTAGGAGTGTGAAAAAACCTCAACCAGAGTGTTGTAAGGAGAAAAAAAAGGTTTTATCATGCATATAACTT
>CAZETN010000204.1:0-2984 GCA_964514475.1 uncultured Bacteroides sp. | reverse complement strand
CCGGATGTCGAACAGCACTTCCGCGACATCGGTCATGACCCGTCTGTACACGATATTACTTACGAAAACGCCCAGGCACGCCAGCGCACCTATCTGCTGATGGACATTGCCAACCAGCGCGGCGGCATGGTACTCGGCACCGGCGACCTAAGCGAACTGGCGCTCGGATGGGCGACATACAACGGCGACCATATGTCGATGTATGGTGTCAATGCCGGTGTACCCAAAACTCTTGTGCGTCATCTGGTCCGCTGGTTTGCCGGACGCGACAGCACGGTCTCGGATATTCTGCTCGACATCGCCGACACCCCCATAAGCCCTGAACTTATTCCGGCAAGGGCCGACGGAACAATCGAGCAGCGTACCGAAGACCTTGTCGGACCGTACGAACTGCACGACTTTTATCTATATTACACTCTGCGTTACGGGTTCAGGCCCTCACGCATATATTTCATGGCCCGTCATGCCTTCAGAGGCCGGTACTCCGACGAGGTGATACTCAAGTGGCTGCGTACCTTCGTAAGGCGATTCTTCGCCCAGCAGTTCAAACGCAGTTGCCTGCCTGACGGCCCCAAGGTCGGGTCCGTATGTCTGTCGCCTCGTGGCGACTGGCGTATGCCCAGCGACATCTCGGCGCAGGCATGGCTTGACGACATCGAGTCTATCCGGCCGTGACCCTCAGAGCGTAAATGTGCGGCACTCGCCATGTAAAGTATCGAGAAGCAGAAGGCGTCCGCTCAGCAGATGACCGGCTCCGGTTATAAGCTTCATTACTTCGGCAGCCTGAAACGAGGCCGTAGCACCGGCCGCAGGGCCGGCGACCCCCTTGGGCAGTACGCGGCCATCGGCACCCATTGCGCTGACATCGGCATCGGTGCCGAACAACTCGGCGTAGAATGTCCGGGCGCCACCGGGCATACAGGTCGTCACCTGCCCTGTCCAGCCCGAAACTCCGCCGACAACACAAGGCCTGTCCGCATCATTGGCACAGGCCGGTACAAAATGTTTGCAAAGCGACGAGTCGGTTGCCTCGACAATGACATCGTAACCGCCGAACAGTCCCGGCGCATCATCTTCGCCGAGGCGCCGGATTATTGCAGTCGCTTTTACTCCGGGATTGAGCCGCATCAGTTTTTCGGCGAGCACCTGCGCCTTGTAACTGCCCAATACATACATATCGTAGGCCACCTGACGCTGCAGGTTATGCTCTTCGACAATGTCGAAATCGACTATATCGATTACGCCGATTCCGGCACCGGCGAGGTACAGCGACACTGCCGATCCGAGCGCACCTGCGCCTACCACGAGCACACGCGCGTCACACAGGCGTGCCTGTCCTTCATCACCGACTTCGGGCAACGCAATCGTACGCGAATAACGCCGCCGCTGTTCTTCACTAAGCCGCATACACAGTTATTGTTAAGGAGGGCGGGCCACAGCCCGCCCTCTGATTATCATCCATCTGATTTTTGCCCGGGGTTACCTGTCAAAGACAGCATCCCAGTCCTTCCACACCGGCTCGTATCCATGTGCCCGTATTGACGCGCACACTTCGGCCGGCGTCCGGTCGTCAGTAACCTCGAATTGCTCGAGAGCCTGCGGTGTGGAGACATATCCGCCCGGCTCCGTGCGTGACCCGGCAGAAAGCGAGGTCACACCCAACGTCATCATGTTGTCTCGGAAATCGGGTTTCTCGCGTGTAGAGAAGGAAATGTCTACTTCGTGGTCAAAGATACGGAAGGCAAAGGTCAGCTGGGCCAGCTCAGCATCGCTCATCACCACATTTGGCTGATATCCAGACTCGGACGGGCACATGCGCGGAAAATTGACACTGTAACGCGTGCGCCAGTAATGTTTCTGTAGGTACCGCAGGTGCCGTGCCAGCATAGAGATGTCGGTGCGCCAGTCCTCCAGTCCGATAAGCACACCCATGCCGATTTTGTGAACTCCGGCACGCCCCATACGGTCGAAACCATTGAGGCGCCACTCGTATATCGACTTCATTCCGCGCGGATGATACTTTTTATAGGCTTCGCGGTGATAGGTCTCCTGAAAGCAGACCACGCCGTTAAGGCCTTCCTCGACAAGGCGCCGGTACTGCGACGTGCGCATGGGCTGCACCTCGATAGTGAGGTTATGGAAATAAGGACGTGCCGTGCGCAGGGCGCCGGCCAGATATTCGGTACCGCAGAGCGACGGGAACTCACCACTGACGATCAGCAGGTTCTCGAACGGTCCGAGACTACGAATGGCCTTGCACTCGGCCTCAATCTGAGGCATCGTCAGTATGGTGCGGTCAATATCGTTGTTATGGTTGAAGCCACAGTATACACAGCAGTTCGAACAGGCATTGCTCACATACATCGGAATATACAGCGAGATGGTACGCCCGAATTTTTCCTGGGTAAAGCGCCTGCTGAGAGCGGCCATGTCCTCGATATAAGGTGCGGCAGCCGGCGAAATCAGAACCATGAATTCGTCGGGCGTAAGCGCCCGCCTGTTCGCTTGCGCCACGGCGAGCACGCGCTCTACATCGGCAGCGGTCGTCGCCATGATTTGACGTGTCGTCACGTCCCAGTCATATTGGCCTATGACGTCGGCAAAACCGGTAAAGTCCTCGGGGTCGGCGTCGGGATTGACGTGATTGACTTTCGGTTTATCGTTATTCAGTCCTTGCATTTTGAATCGATGGTTTGGGAAATGCGCATAGCGCAGAAGTTTGGACCGCACATTGTACAGAAGCGGTCATCGTTGTCGCCATTGCCGACACGCCCGGCCAGATAATATTCTTTTGCGCGTGCAGGGTCGAGCGACAGGTTGAACTGATCCTTCCAACGGAAGTCGAAACGGGCCTTGCTCAGGGCATTGTCTCGTACCCACGAACCGGGGTACTCCTTGGCCAAATCGGCGGCATGTGCCGCAAGCTTATATGTGATAACCCCCTCCCGCACATCGTTGAGGTCGGGCAACGACAAATGCTCCTT
>CAZETN010000203.1:0-3010 GCA_964514475.1 uncultured Bacteroides sp. | reverse complement strand
AGGAAATGATGGCCGACATCAAGGAAGACGCTGTGGACCTTGTCCCCAACTACGATAACTCCACCCGCGAACCCGTGGTGCTCCCCACGCGTTTCCCCAATCTGCTCGTCAACGGCGGCACCGGCATCGCCGTAGGCATGGCCACGAGCATGCCCCCGCACAATCTTACCGAAAGCCTCAACGGCGCCATAGCAATGGTCGATAATCCCGACATAACCGTTGACGAGCTTATGCAGTATATCCCGGCTCCGGACTTTCCCACCGGCGGCATCATATACGGATATAACGGAGTGCGCGACGCGTACCTTACAGGACGCGGTCGTGTGATTGTACGTGCCCGGGCCGAAATCGAACAGGAGGCCAACCATCAGATTATCGTTATAAACGAAATTCCCTTCGGCGTAAACAAGGCCGAACTCATCAAATATATCGCACAGCTCGTAACCGAGAAGAAAATCGACGGCATCGCCGACATCAACGACGAAACCGACTTCGAGGGCATGCGAATTATAATCAAGGTAAAGGCCGATGCCAACGCCAGCGTAGTCCTGAACAAACTGTACAAGCTGACACAGCTTCAGGCCTACGTATCAATCAACAACGTGGCTCTGGGCAATGGCCGGCCGTGCACGCTGAATTTGCGCGACATTCTCAAGGCTTTCGTCGACCACCGCCACGACGTGGTAATACGTCGCACAAAATTCCGTCTTGCCAAAGCTCTTGACCGTCTTCACATTCTTGAAGGCCTGATCATCGCCTCCAAGAACATCAAGGAAGTTGTCGACGTCATTACAAACTCGGCCAACGTCGACGACGCACGCGCCAAACTGATTGAGCGCTTCAGCCTCACCGAGACCCAGGCCAACGCCATACTCGAGATGAAGCTCCGCGCCCTCACCGGGCTGGAGCAGCAGAAACTCGAGGCCGAATACGAAGATATAAAGAAATACATCGACGAACTCAACCTTATATTGAACGACGACAACGAGTGCCGCCGCGTAATCAAGGAGGAACTCATCGAAACCCGCGACAAATACGGCGACGAGCGGCGCACCGCCATCGACTATACTGCCGGTGACTTCAATGCCGAGGATTTCTACGCGGACGACGATATGATTATCACTATCTCGCACATGGGATACATCAAACGGACTCCTCTGAGCGACTTCAGGGCACAGGGTCGAGGCGGTATCGGAGCCAAGGGCAGCGATACGCGCGACCAGGACTTTATCGAGCACATCTACACCGCGTCGATGCATTCGACCATGCTCTTCTTTACCCAGAAGGGCCTCGTATACTCGATGAAAGTATACGAACTTCCCGAAGGTGCGAAGAACTCGAAAGGCCGCGCTCTTCAGAATCTGCTGGATATCGATGCCGAAGATTCGGTGAACGCATTCATCAGCTGCAAGCAGCTTAACGACCCCGATTACATCGCAAGTCATTACCTTGTCTTCGCTACCGCAAAGGGTGTAGTCAAGAAGACCAGCCTCGCCGAATACGCGCGTGTCATGTCAAAGGGCAAGAAAGCCATAATTCTGCGCGACGACGACCGCCTTGTCGGAGTAGAGCTGACCGATGGCAACAGCCAGATACTGCTTGCCGACCGCCGCGGACAGGCCATACGCTTTGACGAGAACCGCATGCGCAGCATGGGACGCGTATCGACCGGCGTCAGAGGCATGACTCTCGCAGACGATGATGACGAAGTAATAGGCCTTATAACATTCGGCGCCGACAACGATGGCGATACCATACTGGCACTCAGTGCAAACGGCATCGGCAAACGTTCGGAACTCGACGGATACCGCATAACGAACCGCGGCGGCAAAGGTGTGCGCACCATGAACATCAATGACAAGACCGGAAACCTCGTGGCTTTCAAGCGCGTCAACGATGATACCGACCTTGTCATAATCAACAAATCGGGTATAACCTTGCGTATACACGTGGCAGATATACCTGTACGCGGTCGCAATACCATGGGCGTGAAAATCATCGACCTCGCCAAGCGCGGCGATGTAATAGCGTCAGTATGCTGTGTGGACGTCGATCCCGAGGCCGAAGCCGAGGAACTGCAGATCGGTGCGGAGGAAACCGGTAATGTAGAAAATACCGGCAATCCCGACATTGCCACCGGCGAGCCCATGCAGGAATAATACGAATTCAAAAGTATCACTCTATAAACAACCTCAAAACACAAGACATGAAAAAAATCAGCATCCTAAGCCTCTGTCTGGCAGCCGGTCTGGGCGCAACCGCTCAGCAGAATGTCGTCAAGGACGCCGAGCGGGCAATGAAGGACAACAAATCCTTCAGCGAAGTGGTGACCATCATCACACCGGCTTTCAGTGACCCCTCGACCTCGAATCAGGCAATCACCTATTTCATCCCGGGTAAAGCCGGTTTCAACGAGTACAACAACCTGCTTGGCCAGCGCTCGCTGGGCCGCGGTGACGAGAACACCCCTAAAAAGATGTCCGAAGCACTTCTCGGCGGTTACGGCTACCTTATAAAGGCGCTTCCCCTTGACTCGCTTCCCGATGAAAAAGGCAAAATCAAGCCCAAATATTCCAAACAGATCTTCAGCGAAATAGCAGGCCACATGAACGACTTCTCCAATGCCGCCGTTGACATGTGGAACGACAAAAACTACAAAGGCGCATACGATGCATGGGGTATCTACCTCGATCTGGCCCGCGACAACCGTTTCGCAAAATTGATTCCTGCCATCCCTGACTCCACACTCTGCGACATCGCCTTCAACCAGGCTCTCGCCGCATGGCAGGCCGAGGATATGGCCGCATCGCTCCAGTCCTTCCGAAAGGCCCGCGAACTCGGTTACAGCAAAAAGCCCCTTTTCGAGTATGCTATGGCAGTAGCGAGCGCCGCCAAGGACAACGACGCTTTGCTCGAATTCGCCAGCGAGGGCAACAAGCTGTATGGCAATGAGGATATCCAGTTCCTGAACCAGATTATCAATTACTATCTGCAGACCGAAAAATACGAC
>CAZETN010000202.1:0-3041 GCA_964514475.1 uncultured Bacteroides sp. | reverse complement strand
GGTTGAAAAGATTCTGAAAAGTGTCGGTTTACAATTATTTTTGTAGATTTGTAGCGGAAAAAACAGTCTTGCCCGGAACAGGAGGGCGGTAACCGACAGCCATGAGAACTAATTTATGCCTCATATTACGACTGATGTTGACGCTTGTTGCGCTGCCATTGAGTTGCGTGGCGGCACATGGTCGCCATGCGGCCATGCCGATTGACTCGCTGATACAGGTACTGGACAATACCATGGCTCACCGCGAGGAGTACAGCAACAGACGCGCAAGCGAAATCGAAGGTTTCGTACGCGAGCTACAGCAGGCCGGCACCGACTCGGCCCGTTTCGAAGTCTACGGGCGCCTGTTCGACGCCTCACAGTCCTATGATGCCGATTCGGCCATCGCTTACGCCCTGAAGCGTTGCGAACTGGGCGCAAGAATGAAATCGCCGCGCCACGTAGCCATCGGACGTCTGAACCTGGCCAATGTGCTGGCACTCACCGGTTCGTACACCGAAGCTCTGGAGACAATGCGCCACATAGACAAAAGAGTTCTTGAACCGGACGACCGCTATCTCTATTACCACGTCAACAGACTGCTGTACGGCAATATGGCCGACTATGCCGTGCGTCAGAGCGACCGCGAGCGATACACGGCGCTGGTGGGGATGTACCGCGACTCCCTGCTGCAGATTTACTCGCCTGACTTTTATGTATGGTCGCTTGTCAAGGGCGACTACTATAACGCGGCAGGAAGGTACAGCGATGCTTTGCGGGTGATGACCTCATATATCGACAACCACAATCTTGACGAACACGAGGCCGCCATCTTCGCCTATACATTGTCCGAAACGTACCGCCATCTCGGCGACCGCGACAACGAAAAACGCTATCTGCTCATATCGGCCATCAGCGACCTGCGCTCAGGCGTGCGCGAGTATGTATCGCCACGCAAACTGGCCATCCTGCTGTACGACGAGGGTGACATAGAGCGCGCATACCAGCTTATGCGCGTATGTCTGGCCGACGCCACCGAAAGTAGCTCGCGTCAGCGCATTTTCGAAATCAACGAAGTTTTTCCGCTTGTCAATGAAATGTATGTGGCCACCATTCAGAAACAGCAGCGCCGTTTGCAGTATATGATTGTCGTGGCCTGCGTGCTGCTAGGATTTCTGGTGACAGCCTTGTTCAGTACCTATAAGTCGATGCGCCGCGCCCGACGCGCCACCCGCAGCGCCAACGAGGCCAACGAATCGCTCAGACAGGCCAACGAGTCGCTCAAGGACGCGAACCACCGCCTGATGCAGGCCAATGCCGAAATTGCCGAGCACTCCACTGTTAAAAACGAGTACATAGGCCGATACATGGAACAGTGCATGCAGTATATCGACGCCATGTCGGCTCACCGCAAGCAACTGCGCAAGTATCTGCAGGCCGGTAACGTTGACAAGGTGTCGCGGGCACTGGATTCGGACGTTGTCATCGACGAACAGCTGCGCGACTTCTATGCCGATTTCGACCGAACCTTTCTTAAGCTGTTCCCCACCTTCGTACGCGATTTCAACGACTTGCTCGAACCCTCGGGGCGCACATGGCCCAAGGCCGACAACACACTCAATACCGAGTTACGCATTTATGCCCTGATTCGTCTCGGAATAACCGATTCGGCCAAGATAGCACGTTTTCTCCGCTACTCCGTAACCACTATCTACAACTATCGCACAAAGGTGCGCAACCGGGCGATGGGTGACCGCAGCAAACTGGAGGAGGCCGTCGCCGCAATAGGCAAATAATGCCGTAAAATGTCTTCACAAGCCGTCGCTACTTCAGGATACGGCTCTTTTTTACTACTTATTTTAGCGTCAGCACGCAAACGCAAGCAATTGGTTTACAGGGAAATGTATTTTCAAGCACTTTATTTTTGTCTACTTTTTTAATACTGTCTCTTATAAAGGGTTCTTTTTATATATAATTTTGTGTCGGCTTACATGAGCCGGCGCATGCGGCGCCTCCCCTCCTTAAATCTATTGTATCCCCCCCCTCATGGCCATTTTACAATACCTCCCCGCATAAGGCCTGTGGCCCCTGCCTGCGAAAGACAATCATTTTCATACTAACCATAAAAATCTAATGAAAACATTATCCTGTAACTTACGATTGCTGGCGACAGCCGTCATGTGCATGTGCGTATCGGCGGCGGTATGGGCGCAGCAAATCACCGTCACGGGCAATGTCACCGATTCGGAGGGCGAACCCGTCATCGGTGCCAGTGTCGTTGCGACGGAGAGTGGCAACGGTGTGGTTACCGATATCGACGGCAACTACACAATCAAAGTGAATCCCCAGGGGCAGCTGCAGTTCAGTTTCCTGGGCTATGAAACCAAGACCGTGCAGGTCGAGGGACGCGCCACAATCAATGTGGTGCTGCTTGAAAGCACCGCCATGCTTGACGAAGTGGTGGTTGTGGGCTACGGCCAGATGAAAAAATCGGACCTGACCGGCGCGGTAGGGTCGATGGGCAGCAAGGACATCAAGGATGTGCCCGTCGCCTCGATAGGCCAGGCTATGCAGGGCAAGCTTGCCGGCGTGCAGATTATCGACGCCGCCAAACCCGGCGACAATGTCAATATCAAGATACGCGGTCTGGGTTCGACCCGCAACTGCGACCCTCTGGTCGTAATCGACGGCGTTCCGACCGACCTGGGTATCAACTCGCTCAATCCCCAGGACATTGAGCGTCTCGACGTCCTCAAGGACGCATCGGCCACGGCTATTTACGGCAGCCGCGGTGCAAACGGCGTAATCATGATCACCACCCGCAAGGGCGCCGAAGGCAAACCCCGCCTGTCTTTCTCGGCCAATGTTGCCGTACAGACAACAGCAAAGCGCATGAAACTGCTCGATGCCGCCGGCTATGCCGCCCTCAGCAACGACATGATGGTCAACTCGGACCGCAACAGTAATCCCGAATGGTATGACCCCTCGACACTGGGCGCAGGCACAAACTGGGTTGACGAGCTCTTGCAGAACGGCCTGATGCAGAATTATAATGTGTCGTA
>CAZETN010000201.1:0-3044 GCA_964514475.1 uncultured Bacteroides sp. | reverse complement strand
TGTGGTTTTTCGCAGACGTTTCCAGACCATGACTCAGAGTTTTATGCGTGTGACATCGCCGGTGAGGCCGAGGGGGTTACCGACCGAAGTGCTGATTATTCCGGCGGAATTGGCTTTTGCGATTTCCTCGATCAGTTGTGTCAGGCGTGTGTTGTTGGCCGAATCAAGGTGGCTGACCGGCTCGTCGAGGAGGATGAAGTCGAACGGCTGGCACAGCGAGCGTACAGCTGCCACACGTTGCTGCTGGCCGACGGAAAGGCGCGAGGCCGGAGAGCCGGCCTTGTCGGCGACGCCGAGGAAGTCAAGCATCTCCATGATGCGCGTCGTATCGTACCGGCCCGTCAGGCGGTTCTTGATCTGGATGTTCTCAAGAGCCGTCAGCTCGCCGAACAGGTTAAGCTCCTGCGGCAGCAGTGCCAGGTGCCGGCGCCGTATGTCGCACCAGGCTTCAATGCCGAAACCGCGGATATCGGTGCCGTCGAAAAGTATGCGGCCTGTGTAGTCGCCGCGGTTGCCGTAAATGAACGAGCACATCGACGACTTGCCGGCACCGCTCTCTGCCTCCACCATATAATGCTGCGGCCGACTGAAGTCTACGGTGTTCAGCCACACCTTCGACCGTGCCACGTGTGCTTCGGTCTCCGCTCCGGCGAATACCTGGGGGAGTACATCCACAAGCGAGATACGGTCAATCTGTCGAAAAGGTAATTTGCTCATTACAATGGATTTATTCGGTTGTGCCGGCGATTATTTGTCCGATGGAGGCCATACAGGCCGCGAAGGTACGGTCGGTGCCGGTTACCGCGGCGTTGATGACGGCGCTGTTGCCGGTGACGGTAAATGATGATGTCAGACCGAAGGGAAGTGTGCCCCCCGCGGGCAGCTCTGTGCCGGCGGGGATGTCTGCGAGGACGGCCAGGCTCGAGTTTCCGAGTGAGCCTCCGTGTGCGCCCAGCCGGTTTTTGCCGGGAGTGGCGTTGCAGGTAACGAGCAGCAGGTCGCCGTCGACACTGAATGTTATGCGGTTTACGGCCACTCGCTCGGTGTCATCCTCCCAGTAGTTTTCGGACGGTGCGTAATATGTGGTTTTTGTCGTGAAAGACAGCGATTTGCCCGGCGAGTACGCGGCTCCGGGAGGCGCCAGCACGCGGATGTAGCGGTCGAGCACCTGGCGGGCCTTTCCCTTAGCGCAGGTAAAAGCGGCCGAGACGCTGAGGCCGTCGCGGCCCCCGCTGGCGACAAGAGTCGAGTCCACTCGGGCCGATACCATAGCCGGTCCCTCTATGCATGCGGCCATAGCGCTGATACGCAGGTCGGCCGTCAGCGACGCAAGGCGCCTCATAAACTCGTGGCCGTCGCCGGCCAGTAGGGCAACGTTGTGACCGGTACCGGCGAAACGCAGCAGCCCCGTTTCGACGTGTCCCGACAGCAGAGGCGGCATTGGCTTGCCGTCCGCCGCAAGCAGCTCGGCCCTCATGTTCCAGTCCTTGCCGTCCATGGCGTCGGACGCCAGCAGGGCCATGCCGTCGCGGGGAGTGCCGGCAGGTATCATCATGTCCGGGATATCCCTGGACTTTATGCGCAGGTATACCTATATGGTTCGCCCCTTGCAGCGGAGGCCGTCGGCGAAAATTTTGCCTAACGGAGCTTCGGCCGCCTCTTTTTCAAGTCGTTTCACCAGTTTTGCCGGCAATTCTTTTCCGGTAATGATGAGGGCTGTGTGGCCCGAGGCAATCAGGTGACAGCCGTCCGAGAGGGTAAGATATTCCCAGCCTTCCTCGCTGTCGGCATTGAGTCCGGAGGCCTGCGACTGCTGCGAAATAAATCTGCCGGCGTCGCTGACAGTGAAAATCACGGCGTTGATGTCGCCGTCACAGGCGCCTACGAGCATGACGGCCTCGTCGTAGCGGATGTATGGATTGCTCAGGATTTCGCGTGTCGGCACGCGTACATCGACGGGCAGCAGGTTCAGGGCGCCCTCGACCGGGCCGGCAACTTTGACAGTCCCGTCTGCGCTGAGGCTGCAGCCGTACTGCCGCAGCAGCCGCTCCATGTCCACGCGTGCCACCATCCGGCACTGCGACGAGGCAAACCGCTGCAGCCGGTCGCCGTCGTCACGCGAGCACGCGCTTGCCAGCACGCATACGGCTATCAGCAGCGTTGTGCCTATATTCAATAACTTATGTTTTGTTGTCATATGGATGGATAGGTGTTATAAATCAGTTCTGAAGTAAGCAATCGGAGTGGCTTATGCGATTTTGAAGTCGCGATGGTGCATTAATCTGATTTTTGAGA
Source organism: uncultured Bacteroides sp. (assembly GCA_964514475.1). Classification (GTDB taxonomy): domain Bacteria; phylum Bacteroidota; class Bacteroidia; order Bacteroidales; family Muribaculaceae; genus CAG-873. The sequence goes on along the minus strand of CAZETN010000201.1, from coordinate 749 downwards.
CTTACTTATACAAAAGTACGTATTTTTTTGCAATGACATGCAGGGTGACAGACAAAAAGTACGGTCACCCTCACGGGCAACCGTACCGGTCTCTTATATAAATTTCCGTTTAATTCTGTCAGATTATATCTGTGCTTATGCGTTGAAAGACTGTAGCGGCTTAAGCAAGGTGAGATACTTGCGTGGCAATATGCCGGCCAGCCGGTTTCTTACGTTGCTCAGCCGGGACGAAAGCGCATAGACAACAGCGCCCGGCTTGCGTCATCAGTTATGACGGTCAGAGCCGGGAGGCGGGACAGCAGACGGGATTTTTACAATGAGCGGACCCGGGGCAACGTCGGGAAAAACTATATGGCTGAGCCTGTGGGCACAGACCGGATGCGTGCCTGCCGGGGCCGGTCACAGCTCGTCCTCGCAAGCCGGTGGTTGACCGTTCAGGCAGCGGCAGGTCTTCTGACTCGCCTCCTTGTGGCATGATTGCCGGACCTGCCTTCCCGCCGCGCTGTTGCGCGCGACAATGACATAACGGACCGGCGGCCGGAGGGCTCACAGCAGCGGGACTGTCCGGGAGTCTCACCCGGTTCCCTTTTAATGGGCGGTGCCGTATACGGGCACGGCCCAACCGTTGCACGGCAAAGATACGAAATATTTTTTAATATATATGGTTCAGAGTTCCTATAAATGATTTGATTAAAAAAAGAAAGATTCCAATAAGAAGTGCAACGGCCCTTTCCTCACTCCTCCTCAGG
>CAZETN010000200.1:0-3053 GCA_964514475.1 uncultured Bacteroides sp. | reverse complement strand
CGGCGATACCGCCGCCGCGGAAGCCTCGTTCAGCGGTGATGTGCGTCCTCTACCTCTTTTTGAGGGACAAATCGAACTGGGTGACGCCCTGCTTACACGTGGCGCCTACAATATGGGCAGCATCGACTCCGCTACAATGATTCGCATCAAGGGCGACACTATTCGTCTGCACGAATCATCGGTGACACTCAAGGACATGAAAATCAATGTCAGCGACGGCCTGCTTGCCGGAGGAAGTCTGGACCTGTGGATAAATCCTGACCCTCCCAGATCCGCCGCCGACACTGTGCCTGCAAAGCAGTCACCGCTGAGTGTCGGACTGCGTCATCTGAAGGTTCGCGACCTCACATATCGCATGAGTCTGATGCCGACAATCGATTCGCTGGGCGTGCATATCGCAGATGCCGACCTGGCCGGAGTTGGCGTAGACCTGCTGAAACAGACGGTAAATGTGGACTCGCTTACGGGACATGGACTGAATGCGGCATACATAGCTCCGGATTCGGCGCAGATAGCGCGTACGGTCGTGGCCCCTCCTTCGAAAACTGAATCGGAGCCATGGACCGTTCGTGTCGGTCTGGTACAGTTCGACCGCTCGGCAGGTCTGTACACGACACATGGGCTGAAACCGGCCGATGGCTTTGACCCTGCCTATATTTCGGCCACGGGCATGACCCTCGTCTGCCGCGACTTCTACAACCGCGCCACCGATGTCACACTGCCTGTCGAGCTGGCAGGCACCGAGCGATGCGGCGTGCGTCTGCGGGCCGACGGAACTCTTACGGTCACTGCCGACGGGCTATCGTTTGACAAATTCAATATCGGCACGGTCAATGGCACAGACTTGAAAGCCAGCGGCTATCTGGCCACCGGCGACCTCGCCTCCGATCCGGATCTCAAGGTGCGCTTAGGTGCTGAAGGCTCGTTTGCCGTATCCGACGCCGCCCTGATGTTTCCATTTGTCAAAGCTTACACCACCCCCCTGCCCTCCTCGTCCGGAATTTTCATCGGAGCAGCCGTCGACGGCACAATAGGACGCCTTAAAATCAATAAACTGGAGCTGGGAGTTCCCGGCGTGCTCGACCTCCGCGGCTCCGGTGTCCTGACATCAGTCATGATGCCGGCACGGATGGGAGGCGACATCAGACTAAGCGGACACATAGGCGATGTAGAACCGTGGATTACACGCTTTGTGCCGGGAGCGGCCTTCCGCATTCCGGTGATGGATGTAAACGCCGACATAGCTTTCAATAACGGAAATTACAAAGGTTCGCTTTCGGCAGTGACCCATGACGGCGACATAAGTCTGGACGGCACCTTCGGTGGTCGCGGACCGGCCTATACCGCTGACCTCAGCTGCCGGCAGTTTCCCGTATCCGCTTTTCTCCCGACTCTCGGAATAGGCACTGTCACCGGCCATGTCAGCGCCGACGGCAACGGGCTTGACATTTCAAAAGCCACTACTGTCGCCAACGTCAGTCTGGATATAGACAACATCACCTATCAGGGCACTGCTTACAGTTCGATAAAGGGCACGGCACATCTTTCGGACGGCCATGCCGGAGTGACACTGGACTCGCGGAACCCGGGCCTGGATTTCGCCCTCGACGCCAAAGCCGACATAGCACCCGACCGTTACGATGTAGACGGCACTTTCGACGCCCGCGGCATAGACCTGCAGAAGCTGAAGGTATCACAGACGCCCGCCACGCTTAGATTCAGCGGCGGTGTGGACGCCGCCTTCAATACTGCCATGACGGATATAGCCGCGACCCTGCGGCTGGACACTCTTACTTACAGGCACGAGACAGGAGCCTTCGGCGCCGGCGACCTTACCCTGCACCTCAATAGTGCCGACTCGGTGACAAACGCATCCATACGCAACAAGGACATGTTCGCATACTTTTCGTCGCCGATGCTGCTGATGCCGTTTGTCGACCGGCTTTCGGCGGTCGCCCCGTTTTTGTCCCAAATGATGGCCTCGCACCATATCAGCGTCATCGAACTGCAGAAGACACTGCCCGAATTCAACCTCGCCATTCAGGGCGGTTCTGACAATATGGTGGCGCACATACTGGGCGACAGCAAGATAAGCATGGAGAGTTTCGGCATAAACGCAGCCAACGACAGCCTCATCCATCTTGACGCCCGCATCCTGGGTTTCAGCAATTCCGCCATGCGGTTCGACACGCTGACGCTTGACGTCTCCCAAAAAGGCGAGCGACTGGACATCTTAGGACGCATCAACAACCGGCCCGGCACCTTCGACCAGTGGGCACACGTCAATTTTGACGGCTATTTCGAAACCGACCGCCTCGGCATCACCATGCGACAGCGCAATATCCAGGGTAAAACCGGTTTCGATGTCGGTGCCAACCTGACCTTAGGCGCCGATTCCACCGCCACCCTCACATTCGACAAACTCGATCCGACAATAGGCTATTCGCCCTGGACCGTAAACAGCGGCAACTATATCACATACGATTTCCGAAGACGCCATATCGACGCCGACCTTCACATGCAGGGTGCCGGCTCCAAAGTATCCGTATTCACGGAGCACGCCGGCTCAGCCGACTCTACGCTGCACACTTCGGACGAGGACCTTGTCATCGACATCACCGACCTGCGCATACAGGACTGGATCACCATCAATCCGTTTGCTCCGGTGATGAAGGGCAACCTGGGCGCGCAGCTGCGCCTCAACGCCGAGGGACAGGCGCTCACCGGCAACGGCACCGTCAGCCTCACCGACTTTGTCTACGGCAAAGAGCGCGTGGGCGACCTGCGTGCCGACCTGGGACTGCTGACAAACCGCTCGGGCCTCCTCACTGCCGACATGCCCCTCTGGGCTGACGGCAAAAAGACCATGACCCTCAAGGGCGCCCTCAACGACAGCACCCGCGTATCGCCTTTTGATCTGGACTTTACGATGATACACTTCCCGCTGGCCACGGCAAACGCATTCATGCCCGGCGTGGCACGGCTCGGCGGAGACCTTGACGGCAGCCTGACGGTCACCGGCGACGCCTCGCGCCCTGTACTCAACGGATGGC
>CAZETN010000199.1:0-3076 GCA_964514475.1 uncultured Bacteroides sp. | reverse complement strand
TCCCCTGAGGAGGAGTGAGGAAAGGGCCGTTGCACTTCTTATTGGAATCTTTCGTGACGACATTTTTGAGTTTTTGCGCGCAATAAAAATGTCAGAGCGGAAAAAAATGCGTAACTTTGCCGGCGCTAACAGACGTGGGAGCCGGGGCACACCGCCTCCGCGCTTCCGATTTTCCGAATATCTACAATTTCTAACCCAATGGAATGGTTTACTGAACTGTTTACTCCGGGCATGACAACTATAGCGTCGACGCTGGTGCTGTACTCGTTTGTCATCGCCGCGGGCATCTATCTGGGCAAGATCAAGGTTTTCGGCATCAGTCTCGGTGTCACTTTTGTGTTGTTCGTGGGTATTATCCTGGGCCAGTTAGGCTATTGCGTCGACCCCAACACCCTTAAGTTCATACGAGAGCTGGGCCTGATTCTTTTCATCTTCTCGATAGGCCTGCAGGTCGGTCCGGGTTTCTTTTCCTCCTTCAAGCAAGGCGGTGTCGAGCTCAACTGCCTTGCCGTAGGCGCCGTGGCGCTTAATGTGCTGATTGCCGTGCTCATCTACTTTTTCGGCAACATCAATGACAAGAGTGCCCTTGTGGGCGTAATGAGCGGTGCCATCACCAACACCCCGGGCCTGGCCGCCGCGCAGCAGGCCGTGAGCACGATGGCCGGGGGCGCCGAAAGCGCCAACCTGATGGCACAGGGATATGCCGCGGCTTACCCGCTGGGCGTGGTCGGCATCATACTTGCCATGCTCATAATCAAGGGTATATTCGGCATCAAGACCGCCGACGAAGTGCGCCAGGTTGACGAGGACGCCAGCAACGCCCAGCTTAAGCCTTATCTGCTGACTCTGTCGGTCACCAACAGGCTTGTCGACGGACGCACCCTAATACAGCTGCACGACATAATACAGTGCAATTTCGTGGTTTCGCGCCTGATGGAGAAAGACAAGGGCACGGTGGTGATACCCAAATCGACCACACAGATACACTGCGGCGACCTGCTGCTGATAGTTTGCTCGGCACAGGATGCCGAACGCTTCACGGCGGTACTCGGAGAGCAGGCCGAGTTCAACTGGGACGAGGCCGCACCTTCCACTCCGGTATACTCGCGCCGCATCGTGGTCACCCGCAGCGAATACAACGGCACCGCCCTTGGCAGCCTGCGGCTGCACAAGGGTTACCGTCTTAACGTGACCCGCGTAAACCGCGCCGGAGTGGACCTGGTGGCATCGCCGGGACTGCGCATACAGATGGGCGACCGCCTGACCGTAGTGGGCGACATAGACGACATCGAGCGTCTGGCAACGCGCCTGGGCAACTCGATGAAGCGACTCAACCAGCCCAATCTGGTAACCATATTCGTGGGCATACTGCTCGGTATCGTCTTAGGCTCGATAAACATCGGTTTCGGCATGAAACTCGGTCTGGCGGGCGGACCTCTGGTAGTGGCCATACTGCTGAGCCGCTTCGGCTACAAGATGAAGCTGGTCACCTACACCTCGTCGTCGGCATCACTGATGCTCCGCGAGCTGGGTATCTGCCTGTTCCTTGCTTCGGTCGGCATAGCCGCCGGTGACGGATTTATAAAGAACGTATTCAACACCACCGGCATGTGGTGGGTAATCTGGGGCTTCGTCATTACCCTGGTGCCTCTGCTCGTGGTCGGTATCATCGCCCGCAAGAAATTCAAGCTCAACTATCTCACCATCATGGGACTGTTTTCGGGCGGCTGCACCGACCCCCCTGCCCTTGCCTACGCCACCGGCTCGACCGGCAGCGACCAGCCCGCGGTGGCATACTCGACGGTATATCCGCTGACGATGTTCCTGCGTGTGGTAGCCGCCCAGGGCCTCATCCTGATACTACCCTGAGGCGCTACCGGCCGACGGCCGGGTGATTGCTGATTTCAGATTTCTAATTTCCAATTGAATAAAGCTGTGAAAATTTACACAAAAACCGGTGACAAAGGCACCACGTCGCTCGTGGGCGGCACACGTGTCGCCAAGGACGATCTGCGTCTGCATGCCTACGGAACCGTAGACGAACTTAATTCGTGGATCGGCATGGTATCGGCCCAGGCCGCCGACCTGCTGCCTGACGTGGACCGTCAGCTGCTTGTATGGATACAGAACCGTCTGTTCGACCTTGGCAGCGAACTGGCCACAGAGCCTGACAGCAAATGGCGGCCCAAGGAAATTTCGGACGAGGACGTGGCACACCTCGAACTGGCCATCGACCGCATTGACGCCGACCTCCCTGTCCACAACCGCTTTATTCTGCCCGGAGGCACCGTAGCCAGTGCGCAGGCACAGGTGGCACGCACAGTGGCACGCCGTGCCGAGCGGCACATGGTCACACTGTCGGGCACTGTACCCGTCGGAGGCCCCGCAATGCGTTTTGTAAACCGCCTCAGCGATTATCTGTTTACTCTGGCGCGCCAGCTCAATATGCTGGCCGGAGCGCCCGAGGTATTCTGGGAATAGCGAGGTCGGTTACTGCCTCCGCTCCCGTAAAATGCAGAAACACCCGCGAGCGCCTCAGCCGGCTGCCGCGGGTGTTTCTGTTAATCTGCCGAGTCTTCCGGTCAGGCCTTGATATGCTCGCGAATCTTGGCCTCGAGGATTTCGGCGTGCTGCACGCCTACGGCGCGCCATACGGCCTCACCCTGACTGAAAAGAATCAGAGTAGGCACCGACTGTACGCTGTAGCGCGCTGCTATCTCGCGGTTCTTGTCAATGTCAACTTTTACCACATTGGCCATGTCGCCGACCTGGTTCTTTACTTCTTCGAGAATGGGCGACTGCATTTTGCAGGGGCCGCACCAGGTGGCGAAAAAGTCAACCAGAGTAGGTTTGCTCTCGCCGATAAGTTTTTCAAATTCGCTCATGATGTCTTATGTTTTATGCTGTTAAAAATTTTGTCATATATGCGCAGACAGGACTCGCCGCCGCGCGGTTTATCATAGAAACGTGACATCAGGGGCAAATGTTTTACGGCTTCCGATTTTTTGAAAGATTTCGCGCCCGAAAGATTCCAATAAGAAGTGCAACGGCCCTTTCCTCACTCCTCCTCAGGGGA
>CAZETN010000198.1:0-3083 GCA_964514475.1 uncultured Bacteroides sp. | reverse complement strand
CTGAGTTCTTCAAATTTATTGCCTAATTTTGCACTTGCAGGTAGAATCTGCGAAGAGGCGCCCCGGGGCCGTAATTGTGCCGATGCGGCGCCGTGACAGTGGCGTACGATGTCATGTATGTGAGGAAGATGCTGACACGGGCGCCATGACCGGAAGACCATACACGGGTTCGGTCTTCCTCCTCCCCCCCTCCCGTCGGGGGTGCTTTTGCGTAAGCCGGGGTTTTTGCGTACCTTTGTACAATAAAACCAAGCAACGCATATGACCGACTTCCTGAAGGAGACAGTTACGTTTCCGCGACCCTTGCAGAAGGGCGACCTTATAGAGATATGCTCGCCGGCAGGCCCCATCGCCGAGGAGAAAGTGACGGGCGCGCGCAAGGTGCTCGAACAGGCCGGGTGGCGTGTGCGCGTCTCGCCGCATGCGCTGGGCCGCTGGGGCAACTACTCGGGCACCGACAACGAGCGGTTCAACGACCTGAGCGCCGCGCTTGCCGACCCCGAGGTGCGCGCCATAATATGCAGCCGCGGCGGCTACGGCGTGGTTCATCTTATGGAGCGACTCAGCCGGCTCGACCTGCGCAAGGACCCCAAATGGGTTGGCGGCTTCAGCGACATCAGCGCCCTGCACGCGCTTATGGCCACCAACGGCATAGCCTCGGTGCATGCATCTATGGCCGACCACATACGCAAGGGCGCCGACGACCCCGACAACGCCGCGCTTTTTGCCATGCTGCGCGGCGAAAAGTCGTCCGTGTCATTCCCCGCAAGCGAGTACGACCGCCCCGGCATAGCCACAGGGCGCCTGCTCGGAGGCAACCTGGCCGTGCTGGCCGACCTTATCGGCAGGCGCTACGATATACTGCAGCCCGATACGGTACTCTTCATCGAGGATGTGGCCGAACCCATATATAAAATCGAACGCATCATGTACCAGCTGCGACTTGCCGGCGTGCTGCCCCGACTGGCGGGATTGCTTGTGGGACAGTTCACCGAGTACAAGGCCGACAACTCGTACAAGACCATGGAACAGATGATAAGCGACATGGTGGCTCCGTACAGCTATCCCGTCGCTTTTGACGTGCCGGTAGGCCATGTCGAGCACAACATCCCCCTGCTCGAGAGCGCCCGTGTGACCTTGAAGGTGACCAATACAGGGTCGAACCACCTTATTTACTGGCCCTGAGTCAGCTGACAGTCAATATTTGAAAACCGAGCCGGCAAGGTGTGAAAAACCGAATTTACCGATATGACGAAAACTGAAGAAATACTGGCGCAGGTGCCCCGCCCGGCGATTACCGTCTACGGCGCCTCGTCGTCGCACATACACAGCGAATACATCGACGCGGCCCGCCAGGTGGGCCGCTACCTGGCCGAAGCCGGTTTCACTGTCGTCGACGGCGGCGGCGACTGCGGCCTGATGGGTGCCGTAAACGACGGCTGTCTCGAAGCCGGCGGTCGTGCCGTGGGTATAATTCCGCGCTTTATGGTTGAAAAGGGCTGGGGCCACAAAAACCTCACGAAAACCATCGTCACCGAGGACATGCACCGGCGCAAAGAGCTGATGGCGGCATGCTCGCAGGCTGTCATCGCGCTGCCTGGCGGCATCGGCACTTTTGAGGAGCTGCTCGAGATAATGACCTGGCGGCAGCTGGGCCTGTACGGCGGAAAGGTGGTTATGCTGAATACCCGCGGCTACTACGACCGGCTGCTCGGCATGCTTGACAAGGCCGAAAGCGACGGTTTCATGCGCAAAGGCACCGATAGCCGACGGCTGCTGTGGGTTACCGAAAAACCTCTTCAGGCCGTCGACGAGGCCATCGCCGAAATCCGAATATAAACAGCCTGTTGTCCGATGCCCGACAGTTTGAAAATAACGACGAGTCATGCCCTGCATACGGGTGCCGTCGCCGACAGTGTGGGTGACAGCACCGCCCAGGTGACGGCAGCTTACCCCGTGCCCGATACGGCAGCCCTGCGCCAGTGGAAGGCGTGGACCGAGGCCCTGCACGCCCAACAGCACGCCGACTCGCTGGCGGCCGTGGCCGAGCGCCCGGCGCCGTGGACAACGGGTATTGTCCCTGACGACAAGCCCATGTCGGCCGCAACGACATCGGGCATTGTCGCCATAATAGTTTCGATGCTGGTGCTTGTGGTACTGTGCCTCAACCGTGCCCGACGCCTTTTCGACCACCTGTGGCGCGACCTGACCCAAAACAGATTCAGCCGCCACGACATGGACGAACGTCCGGCGGCCGATTCGCGCATGATTGCCCTGTTTGCCGTGCAGACATGTGTGTATTCGGGAATTCTGCTGCTCGGGCTGGCAGATATCGTCCGCCCTGCGATGATACCGATAATGACAGCCGGAGTGACGCTGATTATAGTCTGCCTGCTGTATTACGGATTCCAGCTGGGCGCCTATAACGCTGTCGGATATGCCTTTACGGACACGGAACACCGCCGGGCCTGGATACGCGCCTTCAACGCCTCGCAGGGATTGCTGGGATTTGCGCTTATGCCGGCGGCCATAGTCACCGTGTTCTATCCGGCGGCGGCCACCGCGGCGCTGTGGGCGGCGGCCATGCTCTATCTGGTGGCGCGTTTCTTCTTCATTGTCAAAGGTTTTAGAATTTTTTACGAGAATTTTGGCTCCCTTCTTTATTTTATTTTGTACCTTTGCACCCTGGAAATAATACCACCCCTCATTATTATTATTTTTACAGTCAAGGCCGAGCCATTCCTATCCTTGTAACCATAATTATACTCTGTGTATCAGACACAAAGCCACGGAGACGGATGCCGGCTTTCAGCCGAGGACCTATAAAATAGACGAAAAGTGAAAGTAAACAAGATTCTGATTTCCCAGCCTAAACCCACAAGCGAAAAATCTCCCTATTACGACCTGGCCGAGAAACACAAGGTTGATATTGTTTTCAGACCCTTCATAAAAGGCGAGGGTCTGTCGGCGCGTGAGTTCCGCCAGCAAAAAGTGTCGCTGCCCGATTTCACCGCCATAATCTTCACAGCCCGAACCGCAGTCGACAACTTCTTCAGACTGGCCGAGGAGACGCGTTTCAACGT
>CAZETN010000197.1:0-3088 GCA_964514475.1 uncultured Bacteroides sp. | reverse complement strand
TGAGCCGCAAAATGCTTGAGCGCGGAATAGATACCGCAGCCAAATTCGCATCCCTCTCCGCCGAAGATGCGCACAAGCTTGTTAACGTGGCCGGAATACATACCTGGATGGAACTCAACGGGCAGCCATGCATCAGCTGCGAGGATAATCCGCCGGCACGAAAACAGATTTGCTGCTCGCGTTCGTTCGCATCAGGCATCACCGACTTCAACACCTTGTCCGAGGCCATAGCCGCCTTCGTATCGATTGGCGCCCGCAAACTGCGGCAGCAAAACATGGTTACCACGTCCATCTCGACTTTCATACATACAAATCCCTTCCGCGACGACCTCGACCAATATTATGCCGCAGGCCATATAACCCTTGAAGAGGCGACTTCGGATACAATGACCCTCACCGATGCGGCCATCAGGGGCTTGCGACAGGTATACCGACGCGGCTACTCGTTCAAGAAAGGGGGAATTCTGATTTCTGAGATGTCGGACGCCAAGACCATACAGCAGTCTCTGTTCACGGAGGCCGCCGACCGCGAACGCCGAAGCCGCCTGATGCGGGTTATGGACCGCATCAATGCCTGCTCTACGGGCCGCGACACGGTACATGTGGCCGCACAGGCTCCGCTTGACTCCTACGTACGCTCCGAACGTACATCAAGACGATACACGACCCGCATGTCCGACATCATAGTCGTCCACACCGGAGGCTGACATACATTGACAACAATACAATTCATCACAACCATCACAATGGACCAACGTACATTCATACACCGCATAGCCAAAGCCATGGACGCCGACACCAGGCAGACATCCGCACTGGCCGATACCCTGGCCGATACCATCACGGACATACTCGCCGACTGCGACAAGGTAGCTATTCCGGGATTCGGCACTTTCAGCGCCGTCAAGACCGATGAACACGAGACACTGGAACCGGGAGGCGTACGGGTGCTGATGCCACCGTCGATACACGTCACCTTCGAAGCCGGGAGCCGCCTGCGCAAAGCCGCCACTCCTCACCAATAACGAATAGGCCTCCACAAATCCGCACCATAACACACCATGAACAATATCATTGCGGCAAGCCGGCTTGCCGAGATAATCGCCGAACGCGCCGGCGTCCCGACCGATACCGCGGCGGCATTCATACGCGAGTACTTCAGCCAGGCATTCAACATCATTTCGTCGGGCCAGGACCTGCATCTCAAGGACCTGGGCTCCTTCCGTCTCACCGGAAACGCAGATGCGCCTCTCGAGTTTGTCACCGACCCGTCCCTCGCTGCCAAGGTCAACGCTCCGTTTGACGCATTCACCCCCATTACGCTCGAAGCGGACGATTCGATAGGCACCTACGCAAGCACCCCCACTGCATCCGAGGCAGTCTCGCCTGAAACCGCTGAGGCTGCGGAGCCACCCGCAGCATCCGAGACCGACTCCCCGTCTGCCTTCGCCGCCACGCCCATTCCTGAGCCTGTGCCAGAACCGGAACCTGCTCCCGAGCCAGAACCGCAGCCGGTCCGGCAGCCGCAGAGCGAACCCGAAATTGTGTTCGAATCCGAGGCTCCTCAAACTCACGAACCTCCGCTGACACCCGAGCCCAGACCGGCGCCGCAATATATCGCCTGCCCGGTGCGCGACAGCTCGCCGGGCCGCGGCATGCAGGCGTTCTGGTACATCCTGGCTTTCGCCCTGGGCATAATCCTGGGATTCGGAGCCGGATACTACTTCCACGGCTCTCTCGACATCAACATACACCGTATAACTGGCGATGTGGATTACCCGGAGGACAACACCGCGCCAGAGATAACCGCACAACAGCCCCAAGACACGCCCGCTGTCTCAGCAGAAGTGACATCTTCCGACTCATCCGGAAAAACCGCCGCTACTCCGACACCTCCGGCAGCAACTGCAAAGCCTGCCGACAGACCTGCCAAGCAGCCCACAGCCGCCCCTGCGACACAGCCCGCGCCTGAAAAAGCGGAAAAACCCGCCGTCAAAGCCACCGGGACGAAAGCCACCGGGACATATGATACCATAACCTCGTCCACCTTTCTGACATCATTGGCACGGCGCCACTACGGCCAGATGGAATACTGGGTATACATATACGAGGCAAACCCCGGGCTGGGCAACCCCAACCGCATCAAACCCGGCACCCGGGTATTTATTCCCGATAAATCCGCTCTTCCCCTCACAGGCAAGCCCGGCGCTGACATACGCAACGCCAAACGCAAGTCCGAACAGATATATTCGCGATACAAATAACAAGGCCGGGACACCGGCACCACGCCACGTCAGGCCTTCTATACAAGACACCGGTTGGTTAAAAAAAACTAATCGGTGTTAACTTTAATTTAAGGTTAGATTTTGATAGGTAAAATTAACACTAACCATTAACACCTTAGACGTTATAGTAGTAATTTTGTACTCAAAACATGCGCATACGCGCATACGCGCGGAGCAGTCTCCGCATATGCCTGTCATGCCAATTATATTACAAGTCCCATAAATTACAAACTAAGCACTTATGAGTGATTCAGTTAACATCCGCGAGCTCAATGACCTCGTGGCCGGAAAAAGCAACTTCATCAACCTTATCACTTCGGGAATGGGCCAGACTATCGTCGGCCAGAAGCATCTGGTTGAATCGCTGCTCATAGCCCTGCTGTCAAACGGCCATGTGCTGCTCGAGGGCGTCCCCGGCCTTGCCAAGACCCTCGCCATCAAAACCCTGGCACAACTCATCGACGCAAAATACTCGCGCATACAGTTCACCCCCGACCTACTCCCCGCCGATGTTGTCGGCACCATGGTCTATTCGGCAAAAACCGAGCAGTTCATGGTAAAGAAAGGTCCGGTTTTCGCAAACTTCGTCCTCGCCGACGAAATCAACCGCGCGCCTGCCAAAGTACAGTCGGCTCTGCCCGAGGCCATGCAGGAGCGTCAGGTCACCATCGGCGACCAGACATTCAAACTCAACGAGCCATTTCTGGTAATGGCTACACAGAACCCCATCGAGCAAGAAGGCACATACCCCCTCCCCGAAGCTAAGGTCGACCGTTTCCTGATGAAGGTCGTTATCGGCTACA
>CAZETN010000196.1:0-3124 GCA_964514475.1 uncultured Bacteroides sp. | reverse complement strand
TGATTTGCAGTGTGTGAACTGCAGGCGTCGCGTCAGACCTGCCGACTGGATGTTCACGATTTCGGAGCAACGGCGGTCAAGGTCTGGGCCTTTCGCCGGCACAAAAGGTTCCGGGTCGATGCTGCAGCGCAGTTCGGTACGGACATCGGGCTGCGAGTCGGCGATGGCCGAGACGGGGTAGGGACTCGTGGTGTTGAGCGTCGCGCAGTCGGCGAAGGTTGTGAGGTGCAGCCTGTCGCGTCGCAGAGCCTCTATGTCTATGTCGGCACTGCAATACTGTGCGGTCATGCTCCATCGCGGCAGTTCGTCGTGCACACGTCCGTTTGCCGCAATCAGTCCGATGCCGTCGAAAACGAGGTCGGTCGACGATTCGCCGAAACCTGCAGCCGCGTATGCGTAGGCACAGATGCATCTGGCGCTTTGTGTTCCTACGAGATTGCGGATATAGTCATATTTGCCTGTCAGTGCGTCGCTGGCGGAGAGGTTGACTATCACTTCGGCTCCGGCAAGCGCTGCAAGGCAGCTGGGGGGCACCGGTACCCACAGGTCTTCGCAGATTTCGGCGCCGACTTTGACACCGCCTACGCTCACAAGCTGCCGCACGCCGAAACATACCTGTTGCCCGGCAAGTGTGATGATGCGGTTTGGTATTCCGGCTCCCGAGCGCCACCACCGGCATTCGTAGAATTCGTTATAGTCGGGAATGTATGATTTAGGCACACAGGCGAGCAGTTGTCCGTCGTGCACGAATACGGCGCAGTTGAACAGGGCACCGTCGACAATGATGGGAACGCCGATGACACTTGTTATATCGGTCGAACGTGTCAGCTCGGCCAACTCGCGCAGGGCGTTTTCGCTGTCCCGCAAAAGGGTTGAATTATGGAACAGGTCGCCGCATGTGTAGCCTGTCAGGCACATTTCGGGAAAGACGGCAAGTTCCACGCCGTCATTTTCAAGTTCCTGCATCAGCAGCACAAGTTCCTGCACGTTGGCGGCGGGGTTGCCGATGCATACGCGCGGCACTGCCGCGGCAATTCTGAAGTATCCTTGTCTATCCATGTCAGTCAGAGGTTAAGGAGTCCGGACAAGAGCCTGATGCGTTTTTCGAGGCGGTCGATGGCAGCGGCCTGTGTCTGGGTAAACCCGAAAATGTTGAGGCCGCACTGGGAGCAGAACTCCGTATCGGCAGGCCCGGAATGTCCGTTCTGGCAGATGTACCGGGTCTCGTGGCCGAATATTCCGCGGCTTTCGCGTATGACGCCGCGTGTGGGCATGCGCCTGAAGTAACGGAGCAACTGCAGCATGTCCTGCACGTCATCGGCCGTGTAATCGGGCTGATACGCCTCGGCGCACAGTGCCACAAAACCGGGGTCGGCCCCGTGGTCAAGAAGGTTAAGCAACTCATTGGCGTCGAAGAGCCGGCAGTCGGTGATAAGCCGCAAGGTGGCGTCGGGGGCAGTGGCTGTATCGGCATATATTGCATCAAGGGCGGCGTCGCGGTCTATCGCGCACAGGTATGCGGCGAAGCTGTCGAGCGCGAGCAGGTTGAAGTCGCTGCGGTCCTTCTGCGGTGTCAGCCATGATACCAGAAACTTCCGGTATAACTCCGGTGCGATCTCGGCCATGGCGTTCTCGGTGATGTAGCGCCAGTTTTCGGCGGTGGGGAACACCTCGGGTCGTTGCAGCTGCCGTTTGTACTTGTCTGCCCGCTCGGCGACTATAAGGTCGTCGGCAGTGACGATGCGTTCGGTGCTCTCCTTGTTGGGTTCGGGGTGTAGCGGCATAACGTATTCGGTTGTTTAATACAAATGCTCGTGGACGGAGAGTATTGCGCTCCGTCCACGGGCATCGGGGGTTCAGTGGGTTTTCAGCGGCCGTCGCCGTGAATCATGTCGCGCATGAGTCGGGTGAAGCGTACGTCGCTGCGCAGCGCCTCGACAGTGAGGTGCATGCGGTAGCGCCAGTAGTGGCGCGGGTTGGCCGGCACGTTAATCTGTTCTTCGCGCGGGCCTTTGCGTCGGAGATCGCCGTCCCTGGCCATATAATCCTGCAAGGGGATTATGCACAGCATCGAGGGGCTCTTGAGGTGCAGGTCGATTATGCGACGGCATATCCAGGGCTCGCAGAAGTAAGGCGCGCTGCCTTGCTCGTGGAGCACGTTGTTGTAGTAAGCCTGGGTTTTGTCGCGGTCTTCCTCCCACCACTGGCGTATGCCGCCCATGTCGTGGGTCGATGTGGTGCATACCGACAGATAGGGGTAGGTCCAGGTGTTGCCGAACTGGGCGTTGGGGTCTTTGGGCATGCGCTGGATTTCGAGCGACAGTATGCCCAGTTTGTCCATCACGGCGGGTACGCATGCCGGAATCATGCCCAGGTCTTCGGCACAGGCAAGCATGTCGGTAGCGTCGACCAGAGGGGGCAGCTTCCACATGGCTTTGCCGTACCAGAAGTCGGTGTTGCGGCGGTAGAAGAAGTCGTTGTACAGGCGGTTGAAGCAATATTTCTCGTAGTCGTTGAGCGAGCGGTATATGTAGGTGAACTGAGCCGAAATACGCGGGTGATATTTTCCTTTTTCGTATGGGTCCTCGATAAAGAGAACCTCGTCGAGGAGGCCCAGCAGTCCGTTGCAGATGCGGTTGTTCTTCTCTTTTGTCTCGTCGGTGACGGGCAGCGAGCCGAAGTAGTCGGCGACTTTGCGCTGGGTGTCGAACTGCTCCTTGAGACGGTAGCGGCCATAACCGATGGGTTCGAGGTAGATGTCGCGCACTTCGTCAGTGTATTCGCCGAAGAAGTCGTACATGAAGTAGTCCATTATGTACGGCTTGGTCTGCATGTCGACGTTGATCCAGAAGTCGTAGTTGTTGCGCAGTTCGTCCGGCGAGAAGGGTAATGCGGGATTGAAGTAACCCAACAGGCCATGTACGGCGTCCATCGGAATCTGCCATATGCGGAAGAAGCCGAGCACATGGTCGATACGGTAGGCGTCGAAGTATTCGGACATCTTGTTCAGGCGCGCTTTCCACCATGCGAAACCGTCCTTTGCCATCTCCTCCCAGTTATAGGTCGGGAAGCCCCAGTTCTGACCCAGGACCGAGAAGTCGTCGGGGGGAGCGCCGGCCTGACA
>CAZETN010000195.1:0-3156 GCA_964514475.1 uncultured Bacteroides sp. | reverse complement strand
CATCGCCGGCAAGGACTTCAAGACCGGCCAGACCCTGGTGAAATCAGGCTTCGCTCCCATCATCGGCACACGCTGCCTCGGCCTCAACGGCTGGTTCTCGACCAACATCCTCGGAAACCGCGACGGCCTGGTGCTTGACGAACCCGCCAACTTCCGCACCAAAGAGGTATCGAAACTGTCGACCCTCGAGAGCATCCTCGTTCCCGAAGACCAGCCCGACCTGTACGGTGTAAACTGCGGCGGCGAAGACAACGAGCACAACGGATACTATCACAAGGTTCGCATCAACTACTATCCTCCCCGCAACGACAACAAGGAAGGCTGGGACAACATCGACATCTTCGGTTGGATGGGCTACCCCATGCAGATCAAGATCAACTTCCTGTGCCGCGACTCCATTCTGGCAGCTCCCCTCTGCCTCGACCTGGTGCTCCTCAGCGACCTCGCCGCACGCGCCGGCCGCTATGGAATTCAGCGCTTCCTGAGCTTCTTCCTCAAGAGCCCCATGCACGACTACACAAAGGACGAGGTTCCTGTAAACCACCTCTTCCAGCAGTACGTGATGCTCAAGAACGCCATCCGCGAAATGGGCGGCTATCCCGCTGACGAGCCCATCGACTGATAGACGGCTTTCAACGGAAGCATAACATCCACAATAAATGCGCTCCGCCGTGGCGGAGCGCATTTATTGTCTGCACAGGCAAACCAACGGCCGCCCCGATGCATTATAAAATAGCGGCATGGCACGCCACCGGGTGCGCCGCACATGCCGGCCGCTACAGTCTGAACTATTTTTTGTAAATTTGTGGCGGCAGTATATTACACCACAACAATTACCTAACCCCGATATACTTTTATATTATGTCAAACTTCATCAAGGAATTCCGCGATTTCGCCCTTAAGGGCAATGTAATCGACATGGCTGTCGGTGTTATCATCGGCGGTGCCTTCGGCAAGATTGTCAGTTCACTGGTAAACGACATCATCATGCCGGGTCTGGGCATCCTCACCGGCAACATGAACTTCAATGAATACAAGGTGGTGCTGCGTGAAGCATATGTCAACGGCGTGGGAGAGGCCATTCCCGAAGTCGCCATAACCTGGGGCGCCTTTGTGCAGACCATTGTCGACTTCCTGCTCATAGCACTGTGCATCTTCGTAGCCATAAAGGCCATCAACCGGCTGCGCAAACAGAGCGAGAAGGAAGCCGCCGAGGAGGCAGCCGCACCCGCCGGCCCCACTACCGAGGAACTCCTTACCCAGATACGCGACCTGCTGGCCAAACAGCAGGACGACAAAAAATAAATGACCGGACAACCCGTTTTTCTGATCGGCTTCATGGGCAGCGGCAAGAGCACACTCGGACACGCTGTCAGCGAAGCCGCGGGCATAAGTTTCACCGACCTCGACTATTTTATCGAGGCCGGTGCCGGCATGTCCGTGCCGGAGATATTCGGACGGCACGGCGAGTCCGAATTCCGGCGCCTCGAACGCGAGGCCCTGCGCCGGGTGGCGGCCACGCCACAACTCATAGCCTGTGGCGGCGGCACTCCCTGCCAGCCGGGGAACATGGAGCTGATGAACGACACCGGCATCACCGTGTGGCTTGAAGCCCCGGTAGAAAAACTCGTCGAGCGGCTGCTGCTTTATCCGGGCAACCGGCCCCTGATCGCGGGCAAGAGCGCCTCCGAACTCCGTCAGTACGTCGCCGACACTCTCAAGGAGCGAAGCCGGCACTACAGCAAAGCCCGTTTCCGCTTCGATGCCTCGCGGCTCGACACCCCCGGTGAACTTGCCGAAAGCACGGCAAAATTTATCGACATTTACCTTAAAGGCACCACATTATGAATTTCGCATCAGAGCGCATCCCACTCGAGCAACTGTTTGCCGTAGCCACCGGCAAACGCGCACTTACGGTGGGCATTCCTGCCGCGGCAGGGCCCGCACGCCGTTTTCCGCTGACACCCGAAGGCGCCGCCATGCTGGCGGCCCGCGACATAGATGTGCGCGTCGAACAGGGCGCCGGGGGCGCCATCCACTATACCGATACACGCTATCTGCAGGCCGGCGCACGCATAGTCAGCCGTGCCGAGGCTTTCGGATGCGACATCGTCATATGCCTGTCGCCCGTTACCGCAGACGACGCACGCCGTCTGCGCCGCGGAGCCCTGCTGCTGACCGTATTCGACGCACTGATGGCCTCGCCGGCACTGGCGGCCCTGCTCGAAAAACAGGTTGTGACAATAGCGCTCGACCTCATATCCGACCGCGAGGCCCACGCCCCCTTTGCCGACATACTCAACGAAATCGACGGCCGCGCGGCCATGTCGGTGGCCTCGGCCCTTCTGGCCGACGCCGAAGACGGCAAAGGCATACTGCTCGGGGGCGTGGCCGGCATCATACCCTGCGAGGTAACCGTAATAGGCGCCGGCATCGGCGGCATGGCCGCGGCACGTTCGGCAATGGGTATGGGCGCGCTCGTGCGCATGTTCGACCCCGACGTATACAGCCTGCGCCGGGCGGCGCGCGAGCTGGGAGCCGGAGCCGTGACATCGGCCATGCATCCGCGCGTGCTCGTGAGCGCGTTACGCACGGCCGACGTGGTGATAGCCTCGCAGACGGGTCCGCCGCATGCCTTCGACAACGACGTCGTCGAGCAGATGAAGGAAGGCGTGATTACCATCTGCCTTGACGGCTACGGACATCCGACAGGAACGCCCGTGTTTCCGTCGATGCCGGTCCTCGACCTGGCCGGCAGCCACCGCCGCATACGCCAGAGCGGGGACGCTCCACGCGTGTGCTACGTGAACGCGGCAGGCACGGTGCCGCGCACAGTGGCCATGGCGCTGAGCAACACCCTCAACGCCATGTTCGCCGAACTGGCGGGATGTGGCGGAAGCACTTCGAACACACTCAAGCTAAACGCCGGAATGCAGCGCGCCGTATGCACTTTCATGGGCAAGCCCGTAAACGTGGCCGTGGCCCGTGCGCTGGGTATGCGCCCGGTCGACATAAACCTTCTGCTGCAATTTTCATAGACAATGGCAAACAGACGCAAATTTTACGTTGTCTGGGAAGGCCGCGCACCCGGCATCTACGACAACTGGGACGAATGCAAGGAACAAATCGAGAACTGTTTGGGAGAGAATAAACTAC
>CAZETN010000194.1:0-3163 GCA_964514475.1 uncultured Bacteroides sp. | reverse complement strand
ATGAGTGGAACGATAGCTGCTGTGAGCAGCGCGGTTAAAAACTTAGGTTTCACTAAAGTAAATTGGAAATTTGAGTTTGATAAAAATGAAGATGGGCCAGACCCGTATTACAGCCTTCGGCGTTATCAGTCGTCGAGTTTGTGGATAACCAGTCCCGAGCGCAGTTTGGGCTCGAACCAGGTTGTCTTGGGAGGCATTATGTTACCGGTGTCGGCGATGTTCATCAGCTGTTGCATCGAAACGGGGTATAGGGCCAAAGCCATGGCCATCTCGCCTGAGTCGACGCGGCGTTTCAGCTCTTCGAGTCCGCGTATACCGCCGACGAAGTCGATGCGCTTGTCGCTGCGCAGGTCGGTAATTCCCAGCAGATCGCGCAGAATGAGGTCCGAAGACACCGTTACGTCGAGCTGGCCGATGGGGTCGTTGTCGTCATAGGTACCCGGCCGGGCGGTCAGCGAGTACCAGTGCTGTTCGAGGTACATCGAGAAGTTGTGCAGACGTTCGGGACGGTAGGGGAGGGTGCCCATGTCCTTGACCTCGAACTTGTACTGCAGCTTTTCGAGGAACTCGGCCGGCGACATGCCGTTGAGGTCGCGGACAACACGGTTGTAGTCGATGATGCGCAGGTGCGAGGCCGGGAAGGCCACGGCCAGGAAGTAGTTGTACTCCTCGTCGCCGCGGTGTGCGGGATTGTTGCGGGCTTTTTCGGCGCCTACGAGCGCGGCTGCCGCGGTACGGTGATGGCCGTCGGCGATATAAAGGGCCGGTATTTTTGCGAATTCCTCGGTGATTGTCTTGATGTCGCTGTCCTTGTCCACAATCCAGAAGTGATGGCCGAAGCCGTCCTCGGCCACGAAGTCGTATTCGGGCTTGCCTGCCGATACACGTCGTATCACCTCCTCGAGCACCTCGTTGTCGTGGAAGGCGAAGAACACGGGTTCGATGTTGGCGTTCTGCACGCGCACATGCTTCATGCGGTCTTCCTCCTTGTCACGTCGTGTAAGTTCGTGTTTCTTGATGGTGCCGTCAAGATAGTCGTCGACATTGGCGGCGATGACGATACCGTACTGTGTGCGTCCGTCCATTGTCTGGGCGTATATGTAATAGTGCTCCTTCTGGTCCTGTACCAGCCAGCCGCGGTCCTGAAACAACCTGAAGTTGTCCACAGCCTTTTCGTATACCTCCGGGGCGTGCTCGTCCTGACCCGGGGCAAAGTCGATCTCGGGCTTTATTATGTGGTACAGCGACTTTTCGTTGCCGGCGGCTTCGGCGCGGGCTTCTTCGCTGTTTAGTACATCGTAGGGGCGCGATGCTACCTGGGTCACCAGTTCGCGCGGGGGGCGTACGCCCTTGAATGGTTTTACTTTAGCCATAGGTTGACGGTATTAGTCGGTTAGGTTTTCCCGGACAAGCCGCAGACGCCTCTCGGGCGCCGGCGGCTCTCCGTTTTTATTTGAGTCTTATAGTCTGTTTGCGGTCGGGGCCTACCGAGGCGATGACTACGGGAACGCCGAGTTCGCTTTCGATGAAGGCTATATAGTCCTTGAAAGTCTGCGGCAGGGCCTCGGCCTCGGTGATTTTGTCCATGGGCGTCTTCCAGCCGGGCAGTTCGGTATAGACCGGTTTGATGTCACCCTCGATGCTGAAGGGGAAGTCGCGGGTCTGACGGCCGTCGATTTCGTATGCTGTGCAGGCTTTGATAGTGTCGAAGCCGTCGAGTACGTCACTCTTCATCATAATCAGTTTGGTGACGCCGTTTATCATTATCGCGTACCGCAGAGCCACAAGGTCAATCCAGCCGCAGCGGCGCTCGCGTCCGGTGACGGCGCCGTACTCGTGGCCGAGATCGCGGATGGTCTTGCCCGTCTCGTCGAACAGTTCGGTGGGGAACGGACCTGCGCCCACGCGTGTGCAGTATGCCTTGAAGATGCCGTATACGTCGCCTATGCGGTTGGGGGCGATGCCCAGGCCGGTGCAGGCTCCGGCACTGACGGTGTTGCTGGATGTGACAAAGGGGTACGAGCCGAAGTCGATGTCGAGCATGGTGCCTTGCGCGCCTTCGCACAGCACTTTCTTGCCTTCGTCGAGGGCATGGTTGACCAGGTGCTCGGTGTCTGCCAGGGTGAAGCCCTTGAGGTAGCCGACGGCATCGAGCCATGTGGCCTCCATCTCGGCGAGACGGCTCGCGTCGGGCTCGGCGCCGAGTGCCTTGAGCAGAGCCACATGTGCGTTGCGGCGCTGTTCGTACTTGCCCTCGAAGTTGCTTTCGGTGTCGCCTACGCGCAGACCCGAGCGGCTTACCTTATCGGTATAGGTGGGACCGATGCCCTTGCCGGTGGTGCCGATTTTTCCGGAGCCTTTTACGGCCTCGTTGGCGGCGTCGAGCAGTCGGTGGGTGGGCATGATCAGGTGTGCCTTGCGCGATATGCGCAGAATGTCGTGCAGGGGCACGCCGCTGGCTTCGAGGGCCTGGGCTTCCTCGCGGAACAGCACGGGGTCAAGCACCACGCCGTTGCCGATAATATTGATGGCTCCGTCGTTGAAAACACCCGAAGGTATCGAGCGCAGCACATACTTCTTGTCCTCGAACTCGAGGGTATGTCCGGCGTTCGGGCCGCCCTGGAAGCGAGCCACGATGTCGTATGCGGGTGTCAGCACGTCAACTACTTTACCTTTGCCTTCGTCGCCCCACTGGAGGCCTAACAGCACGTCAACTTTCATATCTGTCTCAAGTTAGAAATTGTATATGGGAATTACAGGATTAGTCGTCAATTTTTTTGCGGCGGGGTTGACCTCCGTCGTTTTTGCAGCGTCGCCGGCATTGCGGGCACAGGCCGTAGATGTACAGGGTGAAATAGGACGGTCTGAAACGTCGGTGGCGTCCCGTCTGCACGGCGCGTTCGGCAACCTCGGGGTCCCGCACTTCGGTAACGCTTCCGCAGTTCGTGCATATGAGGTGCACGTGGCTTTGGCCCGGGAGTACGCGCTCGTACTCGGCGCTTTTGTGGTCAAGGCGATGACGCCGCAGCAGTCCGGCCTGGCACAGCAGCTCGAAAGTATTGTACAGCGTGGCGACCGAAACATGAAAGCCCGAAGCCTCGAGCCGTTCGCCGAAGGTTTCGACGCTGAAGTGCTCGCTTGTTGACATCACCGCGTCCAGTAT
>CAZETN010000193.1:0-3179 GCA_964514475.1 uncultured Bacteroides sp. | reverse complement strand
CAATATCATATCGAATGGAACAAAATTCCGGAGATGATATCCATGACAGTGGCTCTTTGCTGTATGGCATACATTCTTGTATTCGGAAAATCGCTTGACTGGTTCGATTCCCGACAGATTACAGTCGCAACCGCCGTCTTGCTGCTGTCAGCCGGGATATTCGTGCTGTCGGCCTCATCCAACGGCGACCGCGCCTACCTGCCGCTCGATGTGTTCCGCTACAGAAATACGTGGATATCGATGGCGCTTTTCGTGACTGCCATGGTATTTAATTCGGCCAACAGTTTTGCAGCGGCATTCTTAAGAATTTCGACGTCAACCGACAGTTATCACTGCACTTTGCTGAGTTGGTGGGCAACTGCAGGCTGTCTGGCCGGACTTGCACTTTCGATATTTCTCGTCGTTAAGAAAGTCCGGTTCCGTACCATATTTGTCATCGCGCTTCTATTCATGGCTTTTTCCAACTGCTTGATGTATTTCCAGTATCAGACAGCCGGAATGTTCGAAAATATGATTTTGCCGACGGTGCTGAACTTCGTCGGGCTGCTGATGCTGTATTCGCTGGCCGCAGCTTTCGGTATGAAAGGCCTTCCGGCGCGGTACCTCGCTACTTTTGTCTTCCTCATGATCTGGATGCGAAATTCAATCGCGCCGGTGATTGGCGCTTCCGTATATTCCAACTGGCTTAACGAACGGCAGCAATACCATATTTCCGTCCTTTCGGAAAATGTGACCCCTACCGATCCTGCGGCCGCATATACCCGTTCACAGAATGTATTTATTGCAAAGGCATCCGGCAAAAGTCCATGCGAATCAGAGCAGTTCGCCGCTATCACAATGAAAGGGAAAGTAATGCTTCAGGCCACTATAGTCGCCATGAAAGAGATTACCGGAGACACTGTCGTCTTAATCCTGATTGCCGCCGGCATAACCTTCATATTGCCCTACCGCAGTGGCGAGACAACCTGAAGCGCCTGACTGCCGCAGGCCGCGAATTTATCTACCGTACCGGTTTTGTATTACCGAACGCCGTTGTCTGCCGGACCCCGCAAAAAGCTTCAACAGCCTTTTTGACGTGTACTGTATGCTACATTCAGCGTTTTTTTGTATATTTGCCTATTGATAAACGGCTGCCGGAACTCATAGGCATCCGTCATATGCCTGACTGCAGGCCCACAACATCGGCAAAACCCGCTATCTCAGCGAGACATAAAAAACAACGCCCTGAGATAACGTAGCGCAGTCGGCACAACGGCACTAACCTGAATATAAATGGAAGTAGTATACACAGACAATCACATAATAATCGTCAACAAAGCTCCGGGCGAAATTGTGCAGGGTGACAAGACTGGCGATGAACCCCTGTCCGAAACTGTCAAAGGCTGGATTAAGGAACGTTTCGGCAAACCGGGCAACGTGTTTCTGGGCGTCGTTCACCGTCTTGACCGTCCAGTGGGCGGCCTGGTGGTTTTCGCGCGCACGTCCAAGGCGCTGACGCGTCTCAATGACATGTTCCGCAACGGTGAAATCCACAAGAAATACTGGGCGCTCACACGCCAGGCACCCCCGCGTCAGCAGGCCGAACTGCGCCAGTGGCTGACTTCGGTCGAGACCCGCAACAAATCATATGTTTCTGACCGTCCCGTGGACGGGGCCAAGGAAGCCCGTCTGAGATACCGGCTGCTCGGGCACTCCGACTCATTCAACCTCCTCGAAGTAGAACTCCTCACAGGCCGTAAACATCAGATAAGGTGTCAGCTGGCATCGCAGGGCTGTCCCATACGCGGTGACCTCAAATACGGCGACAAACGCTCGAACCCCGACGGTAGCATTTCGCTGCTGGCCCATGAAATCGACTTCATACACCCGGTTTCCGGAAAACGCATCCATGTGATGGCGCCATTGCCCGCCGACGCCCCATGGCGTTCGTTCGACGACCTCCATAATTCAATGTCCCAATCGCTAAATACTGAAGAATGAATAAAGAAAACCTGAAGATAGTTTTCCTCGGCACACCCGAATTCGCTGTCGCCAGCCTCGATCGTCTGGTCTCCGGAGGCTACAATGTCGCTGCCGTCGTCACCATGCCCGACAAGCGCGCCGGACGAGGACACGGCATTTTCCAGTCTCCGGTAAAACAATATGCCCTGGCGCATAATTTGCCTCTGCTGCAGCCTGAAAAGCTCAAGGATGAGGAATTTGTCAGCGCTTTGCGGCAGATTGACGCCGATCTGTTTATCGTCATCGCCTTCCGCATGCTCCCCGAGGTCGTATGGCGCATGCCTCGGCTCGGGACCTTTAATCTGCATGCCTCGTTGCTGCCTCGGTACCGCGGAGCCGCTCCCATCAATCACGCGGTCATGAACGGCGACAGCGAAACCGGCGTCACCACTTTTTTTCTTAAACACGAAATCGACACGGGCGACATTCTGCGTCAGGAGCGCATCTCCATTAGTCCGGACGAGAACGTAGGCAGCGTACACGACCGTCTGATGGAATTAGGGGCGGAGCTCACCGTCGACACGGTGGAACACATTCTGCGCGGCGATCTCAAGCCTTTGTCTCAGGAGAGCCTCGCCAAAGACATCGAGCCTTCGGCCGCGCCGAAAATTTTCAAAGAAACATGCCGTATCGACTGGAGCCGTCCGGCCCGGCAACTGCATAACTTCGTGCGCGGACTGTCCCCCTACCCCGCCGCATGGTCCGAACTGCGCAGCGACACTACCACCCCGTCCGAAATCAAGATTTTCGCCACTGCCGTCGCCGATGAGAGCACAGCCGGAGACCCCGGGACAGTGATAGTCGACAACGGGCGTATGTTCGTTCAGTGCTGCCGCGGGCGACTCGAAATTCTGTCGCTCCGCCCCGCCGGAAAAAAACAGATGGATGCCGGCGCTTATCTGCGCGGAGCCCGCCTGTCAAATCCACATTTCGCATAACACCACACACCTATGGCATTAGCTCCTCTTGCCGAGCGCATGCGCCCGAACACCCTTGACGACTATGTTGGGCAGAAGCACCTGGTCGGCCCGGACGGCGTATTGCGCCGGATGATAGAAACCGGCAATGTAGCCTCATTCATACTGTGGGGACCTCCGGGAGTGGGCAAATCCACTATTGCCCGAATAATAGCACAGACTACCAAATCGGCGTTCTATACCCTTTCGGCAGTGACTTCA
>CAZETN010000192.1:0-3187 GCA_964514475.1 uncultured Bacteroides sp. | reverse complement strand
ACTGATTTATTAATAGGCCGCCTTATCTGCAAATACGACCGGCGCCCCGGCTGCAGTTGCCGGGGCGCCTGGTAATTATTGCAGGAGTCTATCAGTAGACGAGCTCGAGGTCGTCGATATACATGGTAGAGCCGTCGCCGCCCATGAAGTAGTCGCCGTAACGCGAGGCCGAGGCAACGACAACCACGCTCACGGCCTTGACATTGTTACGGAAATACGTCAGGGGGATAGTGAACTCAACCAGCGCGTCGCCCTGAGTAGCCTCGGTAAGCACGAGTTCGCCATAAGCGATGACGTTGGAATCCTCTTTCTTGAAGAATTCTTTCTCCTTGGTCTTTACGATGACAGGATAGTTCTTGCCATCGTATTCCTTTGTAATGGAACCGTCAAGGATAGCGATATAGATGATGCCCTGATCGGGGTCGCCCTTGCCGAGTGTGACGTCGGGGACATCCGCCGGGCTTGTGATTGCAACGGGAGTATAGTGCACATAACCCTTGAGGGCCTTGGGACGCGAGGTCCAGGGACGGCCCCATCCGAGAATACCGTTGCTGCCGTTGGTGCCGAGATATTCTCCGGCAAAGACGTTGCCTGCTGCGAACTTGCCGAGAGCGCCCACGCCGACAAACTGGCTGGCCAGCTTGATGGAGTACTCGCCCGAGTGCTTCTTGTCAGTCGAAAGGGTTGTCACGTCCTTGTTCATCTTACGCGAACCGTGGTTGCCGGTATCCCAGAACATCTCGGTTCCTTCGGCAAAGAAGTTGATGGCTTTGTCCGAACCGACCGACGAGAACTCGAAACTGTTGTTGGGAAGCTGGGGCTCCTCCTCTGTCGTAAAGGTGTAGATGGTTTCGGATATAAATCCGGCGGCACGCGACATGGCGTCGACCGCGTCGGATGAAGCGGCATACTCGTAGGTGGTTCCGCTCTGCAGACCGGTGAGTTTGGCCGAGTAAGTGTTGCCGCTGACAACACCTGCTACCTGAATCCATTCGGTATCACCCTGCTTGCGGTATACAAATCCGGGATTGGTGACCGAACTCTTGATTATGGTACCGGTGAGGGTAGCTTCGGTTGCCCATACATCCCCGAGGTCGGCAGGACGCGTCTCGATGGGATCGGCCTTGGTGTTGATTACCAGACTGGCCGAGTTTGTCTTGTTGTTGCTGTCAGTGGCCGAAAGAGTTATCACGTTCTCGCCTTCACCGAAGGTATTGAGCAGTTCAGCCTCAAAGTTGAGTTTGAGTACCGAACTTTCTTCTTCCTCGTTGTACGAGTAAGTGTAGTTGATGCCTGCCTGACGCAACTTCTCGGCAACGGCTTCGGTCATGCCGAACAGGTCGGCGTCATTACCTCCGATGACAGGCGACAGGAACTCGCCGCCTATGACATACGATGTGATCCTGCCTACTGCATATGTGTACACCACACGGCGTCCCACATTGCCGAAGTCGGCGTATACAGGCTGGTTTATATCAAAGTCCTGACCCTCGAACTGAGGTGCAAGGGTTATGACGACTTCGTCCTCGATGACAACTTCGTTCTCATCGATTACTATGTCGAAATATGCGCCACCTCCGGGTGTCGGACCTGTACCGCTGTATTGTATCTTTACGGCATATTCGGTGGACGGTTTTACATTTTCGATGACGCCGGTACGCTCGTATGCCTCGCCGTTGGAGAGGGTTCCGCGCAGGGTCCACGCCAGGTTATGGTCGTACGAGGGCATCATGAAGTAGCCCTTGCGCTGGTCGTCGCCTTCAAATACCAGTTCGCCGCGCTTGTGGCCTACGGTAAAAGTGTAGTCGTGGAGCATTTCGCGTGCTTTCTCGTCATAAGACACCGACACTACGGTGTTGGCGATACGGCACTTAAGCTCGACACGGGTCACTTCGTCATGGCGGATCTGGAATTCCTCACGGCCCTTGAACCATTTGGAATCGAACGATGCGCTTACCGAGTCTCCGGTCCAGCCTTCGGCCACGTAGCTGCCCGATGTCAGGCGTATGCCTCCGGCCGGCACGCTGTTCAGACCGGTATACTTGCGTACCGCGCCTTTGGAGTTGCTGATCCAGATAATGGCCTTGTCGCTGAGTTCCTGCTCGGTTGCGGCGCGTGATACGACGCGGACATCCGAGCCTATCGAGGCTGAGATAGCCAATGTACCCTGTCCGCCCAGCACTTCGCGCTCGTCGCTGCAGCCGGTGGCAAGGGTTGCGGCAGTGAGACCCGTCAGGGCCAGGGCTGCCAATAATATACTGTTAGTCTTCATTGTTGTCCGGCTTTATTTGGTTACGACAAATGTCAGCGTCTTCACAAGCTGATGCTTTTTGGAGTCGATGACCGAAATCTGGAAGTGATGAGTACCTTCGAAACCGGCCAGCAGGGGAATGAACTGCGAGATGTCGAAAGGCACCGATGTGTTTCCGATAACCTCGTTGCCTACGGGAAATCCGATTGAACTGAACGCATCGCCGTACTCGCCGGGATAGGCCAGATCAAACGTCATGGGCATCAGCTCGCTCACGGAATCTTCGAAATCTTTATTGTCGGTTGAAATGCTGACAAGCAGATTATTGATACCCTGGGGTGCGGTAATGGTGGCCACGACATGGAACTCTTTCTCGGCATCCTCGGAGGTCAATACGTTGTTCTTCTCAAACGACGCCCCCTCGCAGTCCATAGTGATGTCGTTGATATCGGGATCATCGGGACCGGGACCCGGACCCGGATCCTCGCCGCCGCCGTCATCGCCGCCGGGACGGTCTTCGTCGCCGAGGTTATCTTCGCCGGTATTGATATTGGTGGTCAGATTGACATTGGTCACTTCGGTATCTATGCGGATATCGCCCGGGTCGATGCCGCCGACCTCGCCGGGCTTGTCACCGCCGCCTCCCTTGACCTTGAAGGTGATGATACGCTGCTGACCGGCTTCCACGTCGCGGCAGATGTGGCGCAGCAGCTCCTTGTTGCCGCCGACAGTGCCGGAGAACTCGGCAACAAGTGTCGACGAACCGGCAAGAGCCTCGAAATATCCCGAACGGGTCTCGTCGGGGGTGAACACCAGACGGCCCTGGGCGTTGGCGATTACAGTCACCTGGCAGTCGTCGCCCATATACTTTCGAAGTTCGTCAGTAAAACGGATGCTGACGCGGTTATTCGCCAGTTTGCAGCTTACTATGGCCCC
>CAZETN010000191.1:0-3206 GCA_964514475.1 uncultured Bacteroides sp. | reverse complement strand
TTGTGCCAGTGCGGGTCGTCGCAGCGCGGGGTAGTGGAGTCGTAACTGAGATGCGCGTATATCTGTGTGGACAGATACCGGTTTATGTCAAGCGAAAGGGTGTTTTCCCAGTCGGCCTGCACGTACGAGTAATCGGTAAAGGCGAAGATACGGCTGCGAAACTGGATGTTGCGCGCCATCTGCCACATAAGCTTGCATTCGGCCGTGCTACCGAACTGCATCGCATAGTCCTTGTCGTGCGGTACGTTGAAATCCTCATGGTTGAGCAACGAGTCGGCCTTGATGCAGATTTTCATATTGTACGATATGGGCGAGATGGAGGCGTCGAATGTAAAGGTCTTCTTTTTGTTGGCATAGTTGTATGTCATACCGAGACCGGCGTTGAGCTCGGCCGGCGACAGTAGTGCCGACGACAGACGTGTGGTGTTTTTGACATACGAATTGACCACCTGAGTGCGGAACTGTGCCGATATAGAGTAGTACCACCGTTTTGCAGCCTTTACACCGAAAGTCGAGTTGATCTGCAGCAGGTCTTCGGTGATGGAGTAGTTGCGCAACGAGTCGTCCGGGGCGTTGTTCAGACCGAGTTTGTACTGGAAGGTGCTTTCGAACAGCAGATTGGGGTGGAACGCCGGATTGAGCTTTACGTTATAGTAGATGTTGGCCAGCAGGTTCAACGAGTTTACGCCTCCCTGATACCAGTTGGGCGAGACATAGCCCTGCGAGAATTGCAATGAGGCGGCAAATGAGCGTATCCAGTGGCGTTTCTGTATGTCTATGTCCATCTTGTCAGGGCTTTCGGGGAGCACTTCGTGTATTTCGATCGAATGCTTCTTGGGGTCGACCTTCGCCATATATCGCTTTGGCGCCTCGGGCAGGGTGGCTATGTTGTAGCGCACGCGTTCGGGGTTGGCAAGTATATATCGCTGCTGCAGTTGCGCCTCTTTGTTTGCCAGCGCGTTTGCCTCGTCGAGCCAGCGCAGCGCCGGATTGCCGCTGTATTCGCTTTTGAAGGGCTCGGGCTCTCCGAAATAAGTAAAGTGCGTGTATACTCCGGGCAGAAAGATGGTTCGGGGCAGCGGCTTCAGCACAATAAGAGTATCGACAATCGAATCGGGTTGCTCAATCATCTGGCGTACACGAGCCTCGAGACTGTCGGCAGCGGACATCTTGGGTTCGGGAGTCAGATAACGGTATGCCCTGGTGTATATCTGGGGTGACGCCGATGCCATCAGCGCCGATAGCGCGGCTATGACAAAAGAGAGATAACGTCTGATCATAATCTGGTAATAGTATCCGCAGAATATGTATGGGACTCTGCGGCCAAAAGAAAAATGTGAGACAGAAGAACGGTTTGGGCGCGGACGGCTGTCGTCCGTTCATTTTGATGCGGTGTACAGGGTGCAGACACCCAAGGTAAAGGGACGCCATGCGGCGTTGTTGAAACCTGCGGCGGTTATTATGTCGGTCATTTTGTCGCGTGCCGGAACAGCGGCAATGCTGCGCGGCAGATACGTATAGGCACTTGCATCGCCGGACAGCATGCGGCCCGCCATGGGGATGATACCGCGGGTGTATACGGCATAAAACGGTTTCACCCATGCCGAGGCCGGCGGCGTCAGCTCAAGCACGCACAGGAGGCCTCCCGGGCGCAGGACGCGCAGCATTTCAGCGTACCCGTCGGAAAGATGCTCGAAATTGCGTACGCCGAATGCGGCCGTAATGGCATCGAAGGTGTTGTCGGCGAATGGCAGCGACAGGGCGTCGGCTACTTTCAGGTCAATGCGGCCCGATAGGCCCGCCTGCCCGATTTTGCGGCGTCCGACTTCAATCATGCCCTCGGACAGATCCACTCCGGTTACATGCGCTCCCGTACAGGCTTCGGCCAATGCTATGGCCAGGTCGCCCGTACCGGTGGCTATGTCAAGGATGCGGCGCGGGTGCGCGGTCGCCACGGTACGTACCGTCTGCCGGCGCCAGCGTCGGTCGATGCCGAATGTCATCAGCCTGTTCATTACGTCGTAAGCGGGAGCGATGCTGTCGAACATGCGTCTTACCTGCACATGCTTGGCATCGGC
Organism: uncultured Bacteroides sp.; assembly: GCA_964514475.1. GTDB lineage: Bacteria > Bacteroidota > Bacteroidia > Bacteroidales > Muribaculaceae > CAG-873. Next base: position 1,128 of record CAZETN010000191.1, on the reverse strand, counting down.
GTCCGCACCGGCGGCGTACGGGTTTATGTCCTCTACGTTGCTGCCGCGTTCATACCTCGGGTCAGTCATGCGGGTTCAGGCGGTCGAGGCAGTCGAGCACGTTGGCGCAGATGCGGTCGGCGATATTGCCCTCGGGAGCGGGTTCGAATTTCGAGCCGGTCACGCAGTCATACAGTTCGATGTACCGCTGTGAGATGGACTGACAGATTTCGTCGGTCATTTCGGGTACTTTCTGTCCGGGTTTGCCCATGAAACCGTTGTCCATGAGCCACTGGCGCACAAACTCCTTCGACAGCTGACGCTGAGGCAGCCCTTTTTCGAAATTCTCCTGATAGGTGTCGGCGTAGAAGTAACGCGACGAGTCGGGAGTGTGTATTTCGTCGATAAGCATGACTTTGCCCTCCTTTTTGCCGAACTCGTACTTGGTGTCGACAAGTATGAGGCCGTGGCGCGCGGCCAGCTCGCTGCCGATTTCGAAGATGCGCCGTGTGTAGGCCTCCATTATCTCGTAGTCCTCCTTCGACACAATGCCGCGGGCAATGATTTCGTCGCGCGAGATATTCTCGTCGTGACCCTCGTCAGCTTTGGTGGTGGGTGTGATTATGGGAGTGTCGAACTTCTGGTTCTCGCGCATTCCGTCGGGCAGACGCACGCCGCATATTTCGCGGTTTCCGGCCTTATATTCGCGCCAGGCGCTGCCTGTGAGGTATCCGCGTATAATCATTTCTACCTTGAATGGTTCGCATTTGTATCCGACAGTGACCATGGGGTCGGGTACGGCGAGTTTCCATACGGGCACATAGGGGGCCACGGCGTCAAGCATACGCGCGGCTATCTGGTTCAGAACCTGTCCTTTGTAGGGAATTCCTTCGGGCAGAATGACGTCGAAGGCCGATATGCGGTCGGTGGCTACCATTACCAGCAGGCTGTCGCTGATGTCGTAGACATCGCGTACTTTGCCGTGATATACGCCGGTCTTACCCGGAAAACTGAAGTCTGTGCGCGTAAGGGTGTGCTCTTGTTTAGACATGACTGATTGTTGGGATGGAATGATAGTTGGTGTGTATATGCTTTGGTTGTACCTTGTCAAACTTTTAAGCGGGGCTGTGGCGGAGCGGCTTATTTTTC
>CAZETN010000190.1:0-3212 GCA_964514475.1 uncultured Bacteroides sp. | reverse complement strand
AGGTTATGCCCTCGATATTGCCGGTCTGGGCACCGCTGCCATTGTGGAAAATCACATTTACCGAAGGCGCATTGGCAACAAATACGTAGAAGTTGCTGTATTTGCCGTCGGGGCCCATGCACTGTGCGGTCTCGGCGAGCTGTTTGCCGGGCCAGCGGCCGCAGAGTTCCTCCGAACCGTCTGTCCACGCATACAGGTAGGGGGCCGACGCTGCCTTTACATAAATGCGGATGCCCTGAGGAGCCTCGGTGATGGTGTAGTCGACCGAGCCTTCCGTAACATTGCCGTCGGCATCGGTTGCGGTCCAGGTTACAGTTGCGCTTTCGGTGAGGGTGAATGTCACGTCGTTGCCGGGAGTGAGAGTGACGGTACGGCCGTCAAGGGTGTACGAGCCGCTGACAGCATATTCGTTGAGCGAGGCGCTGACGGTGCAGCTTTCGGTAAAGGTGCCTCCATTGGGGCTGAACACCACACGCGGAGTGGGTACGGCGGGAACGACGGAATAACCGGTAAGTTTGTTGGCGGTGGTGCCTCCGTCATATTCGTAATATACGTCCGAAGTGATGCCCTTGATGTCGCCGGTCTGTGCGCCGTTGTTGTTGAATATGACGTTGAAGTTACGGCTGCTGGTGACTGTAAAGCACCAGAAGGTCTCTACGTCGCCAGTGGGGGTTTTTACCTGCGCGGTCTGTGTCATTCGGGCGCCGGGCCATGCTCCGTTGAGCTTGTTGCCGTCGGCATCCCAGATATAGAGGTTGGGGGCTGTGGCAGCCTTGCAGTATACGGTGATTACAGCGTTGGGGTCGACTTTCTTGTAGGTTACCGTGCCGGTGGTTTCGCCGTCGTCGCCTCGGGCAGTCCAGGTTACGGTGACTGTCTCGTTATATTTCATGCCTTCGCCGATAGTGAACGACGAGACGGTGCCCGGGGTGAGCTCGCGTGTCTCGCCGCCAGCCACTGTATAGCTGCCGCTTACTGCAGCGTCGTTGAGGGATACGTTCACAGTCTGAGTCTCGGTGATGAAGTCGCCGCCTGCGGGGTCGAAGACTACAGCGGGCGAACCAACCACATCGTCGGGAGTATAGAACTGCGAAGCGGGTTTGTCAGCAAAAGTTACATTGCCGCCATGGTCGACCGAGGCGGTCTCATATATGAACTTGCCGTCCTCGCCTACTTTGCCGCCTTTCCAGTCCTTCACCAGCACACGGAGCTGACCCTGATTGTGAGGAGCGTCCACGGTGATGGTGCTACCGGTATAGGTCTTGCCTGTAACCAGATCGGTGTAAGTACCTTCGGGGCATCCGGTGAATGTGGCGCCGCCGTTTACGGCAACCAGAGCGTAGCTGTCCTTGTATGCGCGCTTGAAGGCGTGGCCGCCGTTAGCCGAGCAGCCGTCGAAGGTGTACTGGCCCTTTCGCAGAGCGGGCACCGCGGCGCGGATAAGGTTGAGGCGGCGTACGTGCTGCGCGAGGTCGGCATTCAGGGTCTGGCTGACGTTGCCGTCGGCGGTGTACTGACCGAAGTCGGTGGCGGTTACGTTGCCTTCGAGATACTCGCCGAAGTAAGCGCGGCCCGAATCCTTTACGGGGTTGTCGGTACCGCCGGCATCGACCTTCATGCCTTTCTTGAATTCGACTTCCGAACCATAATAGAGACAGGGAATGCCACGGAAGGTGAACATCAGCGACAGGTTCTCGGCCCATTGCGCTGTGCCGCCGTTGAATCGTGTTCCGTCGTTAGGGCCGGGGCAGTAGTCGTGGCTGTCCACATATACCACATTGTAGGTGGCGTCATTATAGTACTGGTCGCCGCTCTTTGCCACATGCACAGCCGCCGAAGCGTTGTTGAAGTTATAGTGCATGGGGAAGTCGATGATGTTGAAGCCCGAAGCCTTCGAATAGTCGGGTTCGTGCCATGCGCCGTTCTTGAGGAAGGCGTTGTCACTGGTAGGCTGGTCGCTGGCCTCCTGTTCACACAGGGCCATATTGCCGGGACGGGCGCTGTCGTCGCCCTCCTTGATATAGATATCGTCCCAGAACGAGGCGTCATGGTTCCACTGGCTTACCAGAGCGGGATCCGACTGCCAGGTATAGAAGTAGCTCGACAGGTTGGGCTGGTTGCGGTAAGTGACGTCGCTGAAACGGGCGCAGCACTCGCCGAACATGTAGAAAGGCGCGCCGTTGAGTCGCTTGTCCTTGTATTTCTCGCCCAGTGCCATGAACTGCGGGATGAACGAAGTGTTGAATGTAAGGCGCGAGATGTGGCCTGTGGTGTCGATACGGAAACCGTCCACGCCCATCTCGATGAATTTGCCGTAGCACTGCACAAGATACTCGGAGACAGCGGGATTCTCGGTATTGAGGTCCACGCAGTCGCCGGCAATCTGTCCCCACCAGCGGTTGGGATAGTCCCAGTTCCAGCCGGTTGCGACGTGGTGCCAGTAGTTGTGGCTGTCCTTGTTTGTGCCGTCGGTGTTCTTGAGGTAGCAGAAGCGCTTGGCATACTGCTCCTTAGGGTCGTAGCTCCAGTAGTTGGCCCCGAGTTTCGACTCGTCGGGAATGAGCGAGCCCTCGGGAGTAGCCTGGTTGCGGATATTCTGGTCACGCTTGAACAGGGGGGCGAAGTGAGCCTCGCCGAAGTTGCCGGTGTGATTGAGCACGATGTCAAGGATTATTTTCATGCCCTTTGCGTGAGCGGCGTCGATAAGGTCCTGGAAACGGACGTCCTTTTCGGCACCCCAGTTGGTACGGCTCTCGTAGCGGAGGTCAACGGTGCTGAAGTCCATCGAGTGATAGCCGTGGAAGTCGGTTCCCGAGCAGTTCTGGGTAACGGGCGTAATCCATACGGCCGTAAAGCCCAGCGCCTTGATGTAATCGAGTTTGTCGATAAGACCTTTGAAGTCGCCGCGCCAGTCGGGGTCGCCGTTGGCAATCTGTACGTTGGCATGGTCCCAGCCGGTTACATTGTTGGTGGGGTCGCCGTCATAGAAACGGGTTGTCATGGCAAAGTAGATTGTCTCGTCGCGGAAATCGGTGCGCTCGCCGTGGAATGTCTGACCCTGTGCGGCAGGCATGCCCAACAGAGCCGCGAGTCCGAGAAGACCCGCTTTCAGGGCCCTTTCGGAAATCTTCATGTGTCCAAGAATTTTAAGAAAGTAAAAATAGCTGTTATGATTGGGTTAGTTCGTTTCGGGTAAAAGCCGGCACAGACGG
>CAZETN010000189.1:0-3212 GCA_964514475.1 uncultured Bacteroides sp. | reverse complement strand
GTCTGCCGGTATTACGGCAAGCTGGCCGCCTGGGCCGGCAAATAAAAGTAATCGCAAGCACATTACTTAAAATTCAGGCTTTGGACAACGACAGAACAACAGCGACGCGGACTCAGCTTACCGACCGCAAGACCATGATACAACTCGTAAAGTATCTTGTCGTGGGCGTCATGAACACGCTGATAACTCTGTTTGTGATTTTTGCCTGCAAGACGTGGCTGCAGGTAAAACCCTATGTCTCCAATGCCATCGGCTATGTGGCCGGCCTGATAAATTCGTTTCTGTGGAACCGCACGTGGGTATTCCGCAGCAACGGCAAAATGACGCGACAGGCAGTTGTGTTCCTGACGGGCTTCTGCGTCTGCTATGCCATTCAGTTCATGGTTGTCTGGCTGTTGAACCAGTCATGGTTCGGCCATACGCAATATATGCTGCTGCCCGGAGTCTTTGTCACCGGTTATGGCATAGCCACCCTCATTGGCAATGTGTGCTACACCTTGTCCAATTTTGTATACAACCGGCTTGTCACCTTTAAGTAAATAACTGCCGGCGCGGTGCGCCAGTGCGTTTCAGCGCACCAGCGCAAGGATATCGTCAGGTACGGAGACGATGTGGTCGGCGTAATGGTCCTCAAGTTCGCGGCGCGAGCGGAATCCCCACGTTACGCCGCACGATGTCACACACGCGCGGCGTGCTGTCTCCATGTCTACGCCGCTGTCGCCCACGTACAGAACCTGCGCCTTGGGGGTGGGGTGCTTGCTCAGAATTTCGAATACAATCGACGGGTCAGGTTTCACAGGCACTCCGTCACGGTTGCCCATGACAGCCGCCCACCGGATGTGAGGGAAGAAGTGGTTTACAAGCTTGGTGACGCCTTCCTGGAATTTATTCGAGGCTACAGCCACGGCGACGTCGCGGTCGCGGAGGTCGGCGAGCAGTTCGGGAATTCCGGCATATGGCTCGGTGGTGTCCCGGATGTGGTCGGTATAATAACGCAGGAAACACCGGCGCGTGTCCGCGATTATGTCGGGGGTGCGCGAGTCATCGGGCAACGCGCGTTCAATCAGTTTCGTTATTCCGTTGCCTACCATGTTGTTGTAGGCCGCCGGCGAATGTGTGGGAAATCCCATCTCGGCAAGCGCATGGTTGGTTGCGGCGCCCAGGTCGCCTATGGTATTCAGCAGAGTGCCGTCAAGATCGAATATGACTAAAGACTTCATTTAATTGGTAGCTTGTGATTTGTAAAGGGGCTTCGGGGCAGGCCTCCCCTAGTCTGAGTGACCGCATGGAGAGGGGGGTGTACGGGGAATGCCTTTCAGAAAGGATAACCCACGGCAAAGTGGAAAGTTGCGTCGCGGCTCCATTTTGGATGTATGAGCGGCCACGGCTCGCGTTTCCGGGCCGGGTCGTGTGCCTTGAGGCCCAGGTCGAGACGCAGCAGGAAGTAGGTGAAATCCATGCGCAGTCCCGCGCCATAGCCCAGGGCGATTTCTTTGTAGAATGTGTTGAACTTGAACATGCCTCCCGGTTGGGTGGGGTAGTGCTTGATGGTCCATACATTACCGGCGTCGATAAACAGAGCGCCCTCGAACACCCAGAACAGTTTGGCGCGGTATTCGAGGCTGAGATTGAGCACGATGTCGCCGCACTGGTTTATGAAGTTCAGTACGTTGTTCTGGCTCTCGTAGCTGCCGGGGCCCAAGGTGCGCACGCCCCAGCCGCGTACGCTGTTTGCGCCGCCGGCGTAAAAGCGTTTCTCGAAAGGCACCATATCGGAGTTTCCGTACGGAAAGGCGATGCCCGTTCCCACATGCATGGCCAGGGCGTTGCGGCTGTTGAAGTTGCGCACATGCGTCCAGTCGAATTCGCCCTTGACATACTGCGCGTACTGAATGCCGAACACCTTGTATACCCCTCCGTGCCTGCGCTGCCCCGAAGCCGCCGATATGGCATAGAGCAGATTGCCGGCGTTCTCGGCCGATGCGCGCAGTGTTGTCACCGACGGCTGTAGGGTGAAAGAGTTGGCGTTACCGGTCGGTATACGGCGGTTGGTGCGGTAAAAGGTGTAGCCTGTGCGCATTATGAAGTGGTCCTCGTATGAGTAGCGCAGCAGCGGGTTTGTCGGGATGGAGTCAAGAAAGTTGAGCGTCGAATGCGGCAGATACACGTAATTGATGTCGACAAAGTCGTAAGTGCGCATAGTGCTGTATCCCGATGGATGACGGTCGCTCCATTTGTACTTCCATGTCGCACCGGCGATAACGCGGGTATATTCAGGTCGCTCCTGATAGTTGGCTGACAGGGCGAACTCTGTGTTTGCGCGGCTGCGTTTCTTGAAACTGTCCGACAGGAAAGGTGCTTCGAATTTCGGGAACATTATCGAGACTTCGCCTGCGAACTCGGTATAGCGGTTGTTGATAAGGCTTTCCACGTTTCCGCTGAGGCTCTCGTAACTGCCGCGCAATTTGGCCGTCAGCAGTTCGGAGCGGTCTGCCAGATTGCGGTGCCGGTATGTGAGTCCCACCCCGAATCCCAGATCGCCTTCCGAGTTCGTACCCTCTACCTCGACTGTCACAGACTGTTTTTTGTTGCGCGACAGCATTATGTATGCGTCAAGCCATACCCTGCCGTCATACAAGGCCACCGGGATCATGTCGATATTGACGAACTTGAGGATGCCCAGCTGCGCCAGGTTCTCGTATGTACGTTCGACGTCGGTGGCGCTGTACGGAGCCATGGGCTGTATGAGGCACTTCTCGGCCAGGATGTCGGGCCGTATGTAGCGGTCTTTGCCGTACAATACGTCAAATCCGCGGTATCGCACCGTATCGCAGCCGGCAAAGTCGGTTCCGTTGCTCTCCGAGGGATTGTAGTCGGTTACAAAGTACACATTCCGCACCGAATATGGCAGATGACGCAGCGTGGAGTCGGCCAGCATGATGTCGCGGGCGATTACAGAGTCTGCGGCGACCTGAGGTATCACGCGCGGAGGCTGTATGTTCATGGTAAGGTCAAGCTGCTTCGAGCCAAGCACCGTGTCGGCCACGAAAGAGACGCACTCCTTGCTGAAACCGTAGTAACCGCGGTCGCGCAGCATACGGGTCAGCCGCGACGACTCCTCGTCAAGCAGGTTTCGGTCGAAAAATCCGCCGGCACGCACAAGACAGTTTGCTGTGTCGGCCTTGATGAGGCTGTCGATTACCGCGTCGGCG
>CAZETN010000188.1:0-3252 GCA_964514475.1 uncultured Bacteroides sp. | reverse complement strand
CGCTGAGTTCTTCAAATTTATTGCCTAATTTTGCACTTGCAGGTAGAATCTGCGCCCTCGCTTTGTTTTTTCAAAATTAAGCGTTAAATTCGCAAGTGAAGGAAAACACTGCGCCTATGACAGCCATCGACCGTTTTGTCCGGCATCTCGGCAGCGAACTCAATTACTCGCCGCTCACCGTCACCCACTACAGGAGGGTGATAGAGGAGTGGCGCGATTTTTCGGTGGCCGGCACAGACGCGGCCACGGACGGTTTCCATCCTGCCGAAGCCACACAGGCCGATGTGCGCGCGTGGGCGGCGTCACTCTCGGCCAATGGCCTGAGCAGCCGCACGGTGCGCTGGAAACTGTCGGCATTGTCGTCTTTTTACGATTATCTGTGCCGCTACGACGGGCTGCCGTCAAATCCCGTCACCGGTATACACGTGGCACGCACACCGCAGATGCTGCCTTCCTTTATCCCCGCAAACGAGACTTCGGCGGTCATGGACAGCGCGGTGGCTCAGGCCACCGGCGCCGGTGTAACGGACGATGCGGCAGCAGCCTTCACCGCCTGTAGGGACGCCCTGATAGTGATGATGCTGTACGAGACGGGTATGCGCGCCGCCGAACTTATCGGGCTGCGTGACGCCGACGCCGACGACAGCACGGGCACACTGCGCGTACTCGGAAAACGCAACAAGGAACGTGATGTGCCCGTAGGGCCGGGACTGTGCCGCAACATGCGTCTTTACCGGCGTCTGCGGAATGCCGTTTTACCCGACTACGACAGTGGCACTGACCGCGACAGGCCGTTTTTTACACGCGTCAGCGGTGAACCCCTGTACTACGCTCTTGTTAATAAGATAGTACATCTGGCGCTGGACGGAAACGTCAACGCGGCCCGGCGTACGCCGCACGTGCTCCGCCACTCGTTTGCTACCGACATGCTCAACAACGGGGCCGACCTGCGTGCCGTACAGCAGCTGCTGGGACACTCGTCGCTGGCCACCACACAGATTTACACTCATATAACATATAACGAACTTCTGAACAATTACAATCTGGCGCACCCGCGCTCACGCAAATCCTGAAATGCCGCGGAAAGGCATTTTCCGCACCCGGACACTACGGTGTCCCCACCTCCGCGAAAGCACCCGGCTTTCGCCATACGTAACACTCAACACAAACCTCTTAAACCCTCATTAATTATGAACGTTCGAATTCAAGCCATCCACTTCGAGATCGCTGACCGTCTCAATGACTTTGTAGAAAAGAAAGCCGGCCGCCTCAACCGCCGCTTCCCCGACATTACCGACATCAACGTCAATCTGACACTGGTCAAGCCCGAGACACAGCAGAACAAGGAGGCCGTAGTACGAGTGACAATGCCCGGACAGCCCGAAATGGTAGCCACAAAGGTAGCCGACACTTTCGAGGAGGCCACCGACCTGGCAATCGAGGCAATCGAGCACCAGCTCGAGAAGACCAAAGGCAAGAAATAACATAAATGCGCTCCGGTTTCGCCGGGGACACAGCTACGGGACGGATACAGCATGGCGACACGGCCATGCGGTGTCCGTCCCTCCTTTTTGCCGTTTATGCCAAATTGCGTAACTTTGCGTGCAAAATAACCGCCATGCAGATACGTACCCCACAGGAGATAGCACAGCTTGCAGCACAGACTTCGCAGACAAAGACCGACCTTACGCGCCGCACCGGACGCCTATGCGTACTGGGCGTTATGGCAGGCGCCTACATAGCTCTGGGAGGGCTGCTCTCGGTATTCTGCGGTTTCGGTTTTCCGGAGGTCTCCGCCGCAAATCCCGCGGTGCAGCGCATATTGTCGGGACTGGCATTCCCGCTGGGACTGACGCTGATTGTGGTGCTCGGAGGCGAGCTGTTCACCGGCAACAACGCCCTGATGATGCCTGCCCTGATGACACGCAAGGCCTCGCCGGCACTGGTGGCGCGCAACTGGACCGTGGTGTGGCTGTCGAACTTTGTCGGAGCGCAGGCCTTCATGTGGCTGATGGTGGTTCTGACGGGTCTGCTCGATGCCCCGTCGCCGTGGCGCGACGGCATGGCATCCGTGGCTCAGGCCAAAGCGTCGCTGCCGTGGATACAGGTGTTTTTCAGAGGCATAGGCGCCAACTGGCTCGTATGCCTCGCCCTATGGTTGGCAATGAGCGGCAAGACACTGACCGAAAAGGCCCTGGGCTGCTGGCTCCCCGTAGCCGCATTCGTCATCCTGGGCTTCGAACACTCGATTGCAAACATGTTCTTTATACCCTGCGGAATGTACTGCGGGGCCGATGTGACGGCTGCCGCAATGATGTGGAACAACATCATACCGGCCACACTGGGCAACATCGCCGGGGGCGCCCTTTTTGTGGGAACCGCGCACACGCGCCTGTTTCTGAAGCAACGATGACTACTTGTTCTGCGGCTGCCGCGACATATCGGCATCCGGAGTAAGACGGCGCGACAGCACCGCCATAACCAGCGTCAGCGCAGACATGACGACATAAACCACGGCCGAGCTGTGCAGAATGTTGCCGATGCCCACAAGCGGGGCTACTATGGCGCCGAAAAAATAACCGGACACGCCCAGCACGGCCGATGCCGACCCGGCATCCTCCTTGCCCTCGTTCATCGACAACGTATTGGTGACGGTAAATATCGCGCCCATGCTCAGAACGGCCGGCACGATGAACAGCTCGTAGACCCAGAAACTGTGTATGCAATACAATGCCACCGCCTCGCAGCACATGCTCGCCATCAGGCAGATGGCACCTGCCCAGGCCGCCTTGCGGAGCGTGCTGAACTTAAGCGCCAGCATCGAGCCCACGGCCATAAACACGGCGTTGAACCCCATGACAAGTCCAAAAGTAACCTCGCTCAGCCCATAATGGTCCTGCAATATAAACGGAGCAGACGAGATATAGGCAAAAAGCACACCCAGAGCAGTGCCCTTGAACAGACAATGCGTAATAAAACGTCGGTTGCGCAACAGCGCCCCATAGCGTCCGAAGGCCTTGAGCAGCGGCCCCTTGTCGCGGTCGGCCGGAGGCAGCGTCTCCTTCATGCGCCCGGACACACACAATATCGCCGCCGCATATACGGCCAGAAACACAAACACGCCCTTCCATGACAGCCAGTCGGAAATGAAGCCGCCAATAACCGGCGCACTGGCCGGAGCAAAACCGTTAATTGCGCCCACAATAGCCATAGTCTTCGCCAACTGACGGCCGCCATATACGTCTGACGGAA
>CAZETN010000187.1:0-3257 GCA_964514475.1 uncultured Bacteroides sp. | reverse complement strand
CCTGTGCTGCTGTACAGTTCGGACCTTGTGGCCTCGCTTACCCCGGACAACAAGCGTCTGCGCGACTTCGACAAGATAAGCCTGCAGCCGGGGCAGACCGCAACCGTAACCTTCGCCCTGCCGGCCAAGTCTCTGGCCTTCGTAGGCGCCGACGGACACTGGGTGCTTGAGGAAGGCGACTTCGAACTCCGCGTCGCCGACCTGTCGGTACCCGTACGCTGCACGGCCACCCACCACTGGGACACGCCCAACATGTGATCATCTTAATCTTCTATACACAACCACGCGATAAAGGCGCCGGCAGTCTCGATTGCCGGCGCCTTCCGATATGGTTATACGCAAATCTGTGCTGAGGCCTCAGTCTTCCTCGTACAGAGTGTAGATGAGGAAGCGGTTGAGAGGCAACAGCGGGCGCATGCGGTCTGCAAGAACCTCGGGCCACGCCGGATCGGCGAACACGCCGCGCGGAAGCACCGCCTGCTTTCCGATGTCCTTCAGCCGCAGGTATTCGACCAGCGGATGGTCGCGGTCGTAGCCCTTGGGCGCGGTCTTGAGGCGGTCGCCGCACCAGTCGGCACCGAACACCCTCAGCAGGTCGGGAGCATTGACAATTTCGAGCCATTCCTCGCTGTTGTCGACGATGGCTTTTCGGATTTTGCGCAACTCGGGTGCCTCAGGGGCCCAGATGCCCCCGTAAATGCCCGTGTCGGCCTTTTCGAAGCCTGCCTGGACATATATGCCGATATGGCTCTTGAAAAGCGCAGGAGGCGTTATCGACGAGCTTATATAGTCTTTGTAGGGTGTCTTGTCGTTGCTGAAACGTACGTCGCGGTAAATACGGTAGGTGGCACGCGCGGGATCGAGGTAGCGCACCTCCGGCCAGTCTGCGGCGAGCGAGGCTATACAACGGCCGATGCCGCGTATCCACTCCTCGCGGATCGCCTGATACTCGGCCTTGTGTTCCATAAACCACGGGCGGTTGTTATTGTTGTGCAACCGCTCGAAAAAATCAAACATTTCCTTCATGATAATATGCGTGGCGACAGTCGCGCGCGCCGTCCGTGCAAGGTCGGCCCGGGCGCCGGCGTGCCGCTCCGATTACTGTCCGGTGACTGTTATTTATTTACCGATTTCCTCCCATTCGGCATCCGTGACCTGTTCTTCGACCTCGGTATATACGTTGGGGGGGTTATGGTCGCCGACGCGGTCTACATCGCAGGCAATCTCTTCAAACTCGACATACTCGCCTTGTGTGGGGTCGATGCGTTTGCCACGTCGCCGCATGCCCGTGTCTCCGGTACTCCGGTGCGCATTGCCGCCGCGGGGACTGCCGTCCCGGGCGCCGGAATTGAAAATTCCGGAGACTCCGCGTCTGATGCCTGCCACTATCCTGTAAATCCAGGCAAAGACGCCAAGACCGATGAACAGCAGCAAAAATAACAGAAAAAATATAAATGACATGGAGAGAATTTTAGTTAGAAAACGTACAAAACCGTGCCTGCCACGGTCTTACCCTTCACAAATATGTCCGGAGGGCTCGCCTCAGATCTCGCGGCGCGAGAGCACGGACAGGAAAATATAGAACACTATGGTCCAGGCCAGACCGCTGAGGCCATATACGAACACAAACACAAGCGCACCCGCAAGCAGTACATAGCGCCGCAGGTTCTCGTGCAGTACGAAATTGCGGAACTTGAGCGAGAACATCTTGAATTTGCCCACCATAGCCACCGATGTCAGTACCAGCAGCAGGGCTATCGGCGCACTGCCGGGGTATCCGTAGCTCTGAATCCAGCCTGCCACACCGATGAGGAATATGCAGGCCGAGGGAATAGGCAACCCGCGGAAGGTGGTGGTGCCGACATCCTCGACGTTGAAACGCGCCAGTCTGAGAGCGCCGAAAACCGGCACCAGCAGGGCCGTGTAGCTGAGCCATGCATGACCGCCGTCGGGGGCCATGGATGTATACAGCTGCATGAGGTTGAAGATGAGCATGGCCGGGGCTACTCCGAAAGCCACAAGGTCGGACAGCGAATCAAGCTCGGCGCCGATGCGGCTGTATGCCTTGAGTATGCGCGCCGCAGCTCCGTCAAGAAAATCGAATACAGCCGAAATGCCCATGAACACGCATGCCCACTGCCATCCGGCGAGGGCGCCTACGGGTTCCATGCACCTGAAGGCCATGACTATGGCCAGGCATCCGCTGACAAGCGACATGCACGTTATGGTGTTGGGTATCGAAGATATGATTTTTTTTATCATTTTTTTACGACTTGTTTGTCAGGGCCGGGTCGGTTTCGGGATGCAGCCGGCCTACCGTGGTTATGCCGCCGATGGTATTGTCGTCAAGCGACACCAGTATCTCGGTACCGAGAGGGAGGTACAGGTCGACTCGCGAGCCGAACTTTATAAAACCCATGTGGTCCTCGATACGGGCCTCGACACCGGGAGTGGCATAGGTGACGATACGGCGCGCCATGGCGCCTGCCACCTGACGCATCAGCACCCGCTGGCCTTCGGGGGTACGGATCACTACGGTGCTACGCTCGTTTTCGGTACTCGATTTGGGCAGATAGGCGGCCATGAAGCGGCCCGGATGGTGCTTTACGTAAGTTACCTCGCCGTCAACCGGAAACCAGTTGGCGTGTACGTTGATGATGCTCATGAACACGGACAGCTGTATGCAGCGGCACTTGAGCACTTCGGGCTCGTAGACCTCCTCCAGGGCGACGACCTTGCCGTCGGCCGAGGATACTACGGCATTTACCGGATTGCCTTCGTAGACACGGCGCGGCGAGCGGAAAAAGTTCACCACCGGCATGTAAAGGATGCCGAAGACCGTGGTGCTGACGATGGCCCATGCCAGCGGGCGCACCCACAGCCACAAGGGCAGATTGATCAGCAGCACCGCCAGCAACAGCAGCACCAGTATATGTGTGCCTTCGTGATGTATCTTTACTCGCATAGTGTTTTATGGCTCAGGCCTTTATATTCGCCCTCGGCCCGAACAGGGATTGCGGCCGGAGGTAACGGCCGCTTTTTCAGGCGGGTACGTGTCCGTGGTTTAGTAGATTTCTATAAAATTCAACGACAGGCGGCGCGGTAATCGGCAGGTTGTGCGTGTATGCCGCCTATTAATTATGCAAATATAATTCTTTTTTTTTAATTAAGCCAAACCTGACGGCAAAAATAGCCCCGTGACGCACGGGAAAGATTCCAATAAGAAGTGCAACGGCCCTTTCCTCACTCCTCCTCAG
>CAZETN010000186.1:0-3260 GCA_964514475.1 uncultured Bacteroides sp. | reverse complement strand
TGCTTTTGTGCTAAGCGGCAATCAAAATTAATGCACTTTTTTGTAATAAACAAACCTTTTTGATAAAATATTATTATGTTTTATAACATATTTTCAGCAAATACGACCCTAATACATATCAAAATCAAAGATTTGCCTTGAAAAATGCTCGGGTTGCAAAAACAGGGAGTCACACTTTTTCCACGTCTCCGGCAGGCAGCCATGCCCGCGAGGTGTTGTTGATTTTTACGTCGTACCACAGCGGGGTGGCCGGGTCGTCCGGAGTCGCCAGCGAGTCGAGTATCCTCACCTCGGTACCTTCGTGTATGGGAACGACCTTGTCGGTTTTGGAATTTGAGGTGGCAGGGGTCGAGCGCAGATTTGTGGTGGGTACGGTCACTACGGCCGAATTACCGCCGTCAAGGCCGCGTGCGGCGCTCCATGCCGCCACCAGGGTGTACGCAAATACAAACAGCATGACAAAGGCACCGAAGAACCCGACCTTGCGTAATCTGACCCCTGGGGCGAACAGATACAGGGCGAACAGCGAGAGCACGACTACAAATATCGAGAATGCCGTCCATGCCCAGGCGTCCGGCGACATCATGGCTATGGCGCGGTGGTGCATGTTCCACAAAAAAGTGGAGTCGTCCTCGGGTTTGTCGGCTATTTTGGTCTTTACGAACTCCAGATTGGATATGGCGTCCTCGTTGCTGGGGTCAAGGGCGAGTGCCCGTTTGTAACTGAGTACGGCGTGGCCCAGGTCGCCCAGGCGGTAGTAGGTGTTGCCTATATTGTAGTACAGGTCGGATGAGACTCCGTCCTTCTGCATGGCGTTCTGATAGTAGTAAAGTGCGGCCTGGAAGTCTTTTTTGTTGTAGGCTGAATCGGCCTGCTGCACCGTAGTCAGCGCCTGTGCGGGGAGTACGGTGCAGAGGAGCGCTGTCAGAAAGGAGATAATCAGTTTCAGTTTCATGACTTGCTTGTTTTGCGTTTTGATGCTTCCAGCTCGTTTATGGCCGTGGTCGCGCGCTGATAAAGGTCAGACATTTTCGAGTCGGCGGTGCCTGGTGTGAAGCGGGCCATCTCGCAGTCATCGAGAACGGCAATCGTACGCTGTATGGTTTCGGGGCCGACACCGTCGGCGCTCAGTTTTTCGGTTATGTTGTCGCGTGTAAGGGCTGACGCCGGTATGCGCAGCTTGTCGCCCATGTAGCCCCATAGGGCCGAAGCTACAGCGGCATAGAAGGCATCCTCGTTGTGACGGCTCATTTCGGCGCGGGCTGTGCGCAGGCGCCGGTTGGCGACGCGGTTGGCGCGAGCCATGCGACGGCCTGTGACGTCGCTGTTGAGCTTGAGGTTGCGCCGGTATATCAGGGTTATGGCGACCATCAGCACGATAAGCGCCAGATAAGCGCAGATATAATACCATGAGTGAAAGACGCGTTGCGGCTCGCGTTCAAGGTCGTCGCCATCAAGCGACTTTATGTGGAGGATATCGTCAAGCTGTTTTCCGCTGATTGCTTTCTGCGGATTGCCGGACGCCGATACCGCCGCGTTGCCCTTGAGGACCTTGCGCGTGATGGAAGAAACGGCTACAGTGACATACTTGCCGGTTGAGGGGTTGAAGTATGTGAAGTCGCAGGCGGGGACAGTCATCTCTCCGACTTGGGTAGGCACTATGGAGTACGAAGCCTTGAACGTTCCGGAAAGGCTGGACCCGTTGAACGAGGCGTCATTGTCGGTCTCGGGCTCATATGTCTCTACAGTGGGGCCGAAATCGATATCCGGAGCCGTCAGGTACTTCACGTTTCCTGTACCGGTGACTGTGTAGGTATACGTGGCGGCCTCGTTGGTACGCAGTATCTGGGGTTCGAGGACTGCGCTGACACGGAACGAGGTTCCGACGGCGCCATTGAAGCCGGCTGGTGCCGGAGAGGGCAGAGGCCGCACTGTCGCATTTACCTGGTTGGATGTTGTGGTGATGTGCTGCTCGACCGGGCGGTGCATTATAAAGAAACCGTTCGATACCTCTTCGTATGTCTCGAGGGTAACCTCGTATCGTCCCGAGTTGATACTGAGCGTGCCTGTCTTCTGCGGGAACAGCAGGCACCGCTTGAGGACGGCCGTATAGTAGTTCTCGCCGCGGAAGTGCTCCATGCCTACATTCTGCTGCACGGGCAGCTCCTCGCTGAGGAAGCCGTCGAAACTGGGCAATGTGGTGGCGCGGAACGAGGTGATGTTGTATTTGGTGTAAACCTTGATGGTGGCGATGGTGGCCTCGTGCTCGTACATCGAGTTCTTGCTCAGAGTCACGGTGACAATCAGGTCTTTAGCCGTAACCTTGCCGGTACCGCGTCCGGCCGGGGCTGCGCCCTGCCGCTGTTGTTGCTGTTGCTGTTGAGAGCGGTCAGGCGGCAGAACAGTCAGCGTCTTTGACGGTGATTTCAGCACCTGGCCTCCGGCGTTGACAGACATGGCCGGGATGGTGACCGTACCGGCCTTATCGGCCACATATGTAAAGGTGTAGTCAACAGATGAGGTACTTTCGGTGCGTCCGTTGACAATGGACGTGTACGACATTGTGCTTGTGGCCGGTCCGTATAGAAGGGTGCAGCCTTTTAGTTCGGGAGCTTTTGCGACGCGGGCGTCGGCGTTGCTGACACGGAAGGTTACCGTAAACCGCTGTCCCTGGACAACCTGCTGCCGCACCTGTACCGTAAGCGAGGGTTGCTGCGCCTGCATGCCGAGGGCTGCTGTCATAATCAGCAGGGCTGCAATCAGCAGGCGTGTGGCACGATTGTGCTTTGTGTCCGAAGATTTCGACATCTTATGATAGGATTGTATAGATTTATAGTGGATATAAGTTGAAGAAATCGGCTTATGTGAATTCTGACATCGTCATGAGATGATTTTGTGCTTGACTGAAGGCGCTCTGCGAACTGAACAGCCTCACTCCGGTAATACACATAATCCTTCGAAATTACATAATAATCCGATTTTACTTTATATTAAACTGATTTCGGTGGTCTGCCTATAAGTGGTTACCAGGGTTTGTCGGAAGCGATCTGAGCCGGGTCGGTGGGCTGGGCTTTGCGGGTCTGGTTTTCCTTGGCCTGCACTGACTGCAGAACCTGTTTCTCGTCCTGGTTCCGGGCCTGGTCCTGCTGTGGTTGCTGTTCCGGTTGTTGCTGCTGTTGCTGCTGTTGCTGTTGGTCCTGCTGGTTCTGATTCTGCTCCTCAGGGGGGAGCTTGAGCTGAGCGATACGTAAATTCTGTAC
>CAZETN010000185.1:0-3266 GCA_964514475.1 uncultured Bacteroides sp. | reverse complement strand
TGAGTTCTTCAAATTTATTGCCTAATTTTGCACTTGCAGGTAGAATCTGCGGAAGAAGATATTCGGGCGCCGTGCTGAAGTCAAGGCGATATGCCGGCTTGCGGTGGCCGGCGTATCGCCTTGGAGTACGGTGCCGGAACAGGAGAGACGGGCTGACGCCCGTGCCGGTCCCGGCTATGGAGCGGTAGTATTAGAGTCTGTTTTCGGGCTGTCTGACACGGTGTCAGCGGCAAACCTGCTTAACGGTGGTGCCGCCCTGACGGCGCAGGTAGATGCCGGGGGCCGGATTGCCGCGGACACGGCGTCCCTGCAGGTCGTACAGCTGCTCGGGGCTGTTGTCGCTGTCGGCGGTGATGTCGCTGACGCCGGCGTCACCGGGGAAGAGCGGGTCGTTGGGGTCCCACAGGGTCACGGTGTTAGATTCGCCCGACTCATTGTCACCGTCGACGGCGGTGACATGATATGTGCCGTATCCTGCGTTGGTGACGGTGTAGGCGGCTTCGGTGAGGCCGGTGGCTATGGGCTGTCCCTGGTAATAGACGTTATAGGTCAGCGCAGAGGGTGCCTGCCGCTGTGCCTTGGCTCGCAGATGCCCTTCGGGAGTGGCGATTATGGCGTTGATATAGAAATTGGCGTCGATTTTGTACTTGGTTTTAAGCGAGTAGAAATATCCCATGCTCGCACGCTGCGATATGATGTCGCTGTACCCGGCCTTGACACAGGTGCCGGTGAGGCCCAGGGGCTTGCCGCCGGTGGGATATGAGACTACGTATCCCACGGCAACCTCGGCGTCGTCCGGGATAACAAAGGGTTCGTTAAGCCGCACGTCGTTAAGCCGCACGCCATTGTTCGAGATGACAGGATTTTCGACTTCCTGGTTGTAGACGATGTTTTCGCCGACTGCAATCACTACGGCGCATGAATATACATCCTCGGCCAGTACGAACTGGATGTGGTCGACCTTGTGGCCAACATATGGTTTGAGGTCGTCGGCCGAGAACTTGACCATGGCGTACGTCGTGGGGTTTGTCGATGTGATGCCTACCTTGCTCAGTGCGGCCGGGTCGGCGATATAGTTCAGGTTGACTGCCTCGGCCGGCGATTTCCAGGTGAGTTTCAGCGCCTTGCTGTCATCCGTCTCGCCCTTCAGTCCGTAGGGGGCTGTAGCTTTCTGTGCGACGGGGACGTCAATGGTGACGCCGTTGCTGTGGGCCGACTCCCATCCGTTTTCGTATACGGCGGTGACGGTGTAGCGGTATTTGCCGAACCCGTCGGGCACGTCATCATAGTTCGTGGCAGTGGTGTTGTAGAATTTTTCGCCGTTGCGGTATATGTTGAAGCTCTGGGGCTGTGGCATTGCCGCGGTGCGGGAGCGGACGGCCGACGGCGTGGATGCGGCTGCCTCGACCTGTGTCTCGCGCAGGGCGCTCCGGTCCGTGCCCTCGATTGCTTTGAGTACGGGAGCCTTGGCAATGAACTCCTTGCGCATGGGTAACTGCCGGTCGCTGTCTGTGTTTCCGACAAAGCCGCTTATGCAGATGTTATAGTTGTTGTATGTCGGGTTTACGGTACCCAGATTAAGCCAGGTGGCGCCTCCGGTGAAGCTGACGCGTGCTCCGTTGTCGACCAGCGGACCTTCATCAAGCACCATCGATGAGGAGCCTTTGGGGATTACGGCCTTGTAGGCCAGTATCAGCGGCTCGTCGCCGCTGATGGCCACGGGCTTGTCAAGGGTGATTGAGTACCAGGCCTGGCTGGTCACCTCGTGTCCGGGCATGCTCGCCTCCCACAGCGCCTGGCCGTTCTTGCGGTATATGCCTACGGTAAGATTGTCCTTTACTGTGGCGCCTACGATGTAGCGCAGCGAAGTCAGCTGCATGCCGGCGTAGGGTTTGAGCTCGTCAGCCGAGAATTCGGTGCCCCACATCATGTCCATCTCCTCGTCGAAGGGCGCGGTGTAGCGGGCCTCGCCACAGTGGGCCAGGGGTTTGTCGGCCGTCCAGACAAAGGTTACATGGCGCAGTTCGGGCTCGAAGTATGCGTCAGTGATCATGGGGGCGGCGTAGGTGGACGGCAGGGATACGGTCACAGTCTTGTTTGCCGCAGCCGATGTGTTGCCGCCGCTGGCGGCACGTATCCCGTAGGTGTATGTGCCGGGGCCGGGAACGGTGGTGCTGAACGACAGCGCGGTCAGTCCCGATGCCAGGGTCTCGCCGTCGCGGCTTACGGTGTACGTGTATGCCGGAGCCTTGTCGGGGATGTTTACACCCGAGACCTCGGCGTACATGAGCCAGTTTCCTTCGATGCCCCCGTCGGTGAGCGCCTTCCATGACGGAGAGCTTGCACTGAAGTCTTTTGTGCTGGGGCTGGAGGTGGAGAAAAGGTTGCCCTTTCCGGCTATCGAGGGAGAGTTGTCGATTGATATCGGTTTGGTCTTGGGTGTCTGCAGCAGGTATACGCCGAAAGCGTACCGGCGGCACTCCTTAAGCGCGAACGGTGTGGACAGCGCCATGCGGTTCCATCCGGCTTTCAGGGACGATGCGTCGGCCTCCTCGTGGTATACGATTTTGCCGTCCTCCATAATCCACAGGGTCACGGCGGTGACAGTGGCGTCGGCCAGGTGCAGTCCGATGGCGTCGATTTTGGCGCCGGCGAAGGCATTGAGGTCCTCGGCTTCGAAATCGTTCCTTACCCACAGTTTGGTATTCGTCGAGGCTGTTCCTCCGATAGCGGTTGCGAACTCGCCGCGACCCCATGTGAGCCGGTCCGAGGCATCGAGCGGAGCCGCCCATTCCAGAGCGACATCAAAACCGTTTACAGTCTGGGACAGCACTGTCGGCGCCGCCGGCGAACCGGCAAAGGGCACGCATGTGGCCGTGACGGCGCCCGAGGTCAGTGTCTCGCCGCCGTATACGGCCTGAACCGAATAGCTGTGTGTTCCGGCGGGTTCGCCGTAGAGGGTGTGCGATGTGGCGCCGTCGGTCGAGCCTACGGCCACTCCGTCGCGCAGAATGTTGTAGCTTTGGGGCGCTTCGTCGGCGCTGTTGGCAAGGTTTGCGGTAATCAGATAGTCGCCGCCGCTGTTGCGGAACCAGGTTACGCCGTCGTACGAGGCCAGGTCGCCTTTGCCGGGGGCGTCGGTGCCGCGGTCTTTCATGCCTACGAACCCGTTGTTCTGTCCTGCGGTATGTTTCACGGCGAAACGGTAGCTGCTTCCGGCCTTGATGGTGCCGGGGGCTGGCAGTGGCACGGCGTGCATCTCTCCC
>CAZETN010000184.1:858-3291 GCA_964514475.1 uncultured Bacteroides sp. | reverse complement strand
AGGGGCTGCGCAACCGCGCATTCGCCCTGTTCGTGCCCGTGGCCACAGCCGCAAGGGCCGTGCTGTTCATGTTCTCGGTCAACATCGCCTTCGATACGCTTGCCCCGCACCAGCAGCAGCGCATACGCGTTGTGCTCGGCATCGAGGAGGACCTCCGCGGAGCCGGATACAATGTCAATCAGTCTAAAATCGCCATCGGGTCGGGCGGTCTCATGGGCAAAGGCTTCCTGAACGGTACCCAGACAAAGTTGAAATACGTGCCCGAGCAGCACACCGACTTCATTTTCTGCACCATCGGCGAAGAGGAGGGCTTCTGGGGCACTATGTTCGTAATGGCTCTGTTCGTATCTCTGATACTCAGGGTACTGACAATCGCCGAGAGGCAACGCAGCGCCTTCGGACGTGTCTACGGCTACTGCGTCGCCTCATACTTCATTTTCCATTTCTGTATCAACATCGGCATGGTAATCGGTCTTTGCCCCGTTATCGGCATTCCGCTGCCGTTCATCAGCTACGGCGGCTCGTCGCTGTGGGGATTTACCATTCTGCTGTTCATACTGCTGCGCCTCGATGCAGCCCGTACCGGCGCCCAGTCTTACAGATAAGACCGCTGCCCGAGCAGGGCGCTGATGTCTCCGGCCTGCAGTTCGGGCGGACGTCGCTCCTCCATCACATACAAGGCCAGCGCACGCGTCATCAGCATGTCGTCGTGGCAGCCCTGACGCGCCTCGTATACGCCACGGGGCGTACGCGTGTAAGTGGACAGCTCAGCCACGGCATCACGGTCGCGCTCGATGTAACTCAGGTCGCGCACATGCCCGACAAGCGTCGACACCAGCAAGGGTTTGGTGCGCCGGTTTGTATGGAAACCCACGCGGCGCGTCCGCGTGCCGCTGAGGGTATCGACGGCCGTGCGCGTATACAGGTTCCCATATCCGCGGGCTATGCGCGCGAGCACGCTCAGACTCTCGTCCACACCGGCGTCCTCCTGCTCCAGCGTATTGCTCTCCACCACCAGCAGCGCCTGTCTGTACATGCGCGCAAGCGACATGGCACGGTCGGCCAGCAGGTCGTGGTCGGTATGTCCGCGCCACTGGGCAACCACACGCGGCAGCTCGCTTGCAGTCCCGGTACACAGCACGCATATCACACTCCAGTCGGCGCCCGGGCTTCGGCCACCGATGTCCACCGACACAATATATTCCTCCCCGGCCGCCGGATGCTCCCAGATTTTCAGTGCGCCTTTTGCATCGGCCACAGGCACACCGCCGCGCCGCGAGATGTCGCCGACAAATACCGGCTCCCGACAGCCACGTCCCAGCTCCATGACCTTTGCCGCGTCAAAGACTCCGGCGCCGGTGTTGATAAAGGCCTCGTCGGCGGTGGTCGGATACTCGGCGTGCATCATCTGTTCGTCGGGGTACTCACGGCGCTTCTGCCTGTACCAGTTTTATCATCTCAAGCGTAAGCCCCATGTTCCACAGCATCAGCTCATAGCCGTCAAAACTGTCATAGAAGGCCTTTACATCGGTACCGGGGTCGAGGCCGCGGCGGTAAATCTCGATTTCGTACCAGGGCACAAACACAGCATGCTTGTCACCACGGCCGGCCGAACAACGCTCCCATTCGGAGTGGAAGTAGTTGCCCACGCCGTTGGCCGTAGACTCCATTGCAATCAGGGTATACGGCTCGTAGGCAATGGCGCCGCAGACAGCGCGTATGAGGTCGCGCGGCGAGCGCATGGGCGAGTCGGGCCAGAATGCCGTCTCGGACAGGTGCGCCATGGCGTAGTCGGCTCCGCGTACCGCATCCTGGCGCTCGGCCGAGGCCAGAGTGACGCGGCAGTTGCGGCCGCTGATGACACGGGTATTCTGTGACCGTCCGAAGGCCTTGAACTCCAGCGGCGCCTCCGACTGGTTCAGCTCTTCGGGGTACTCCTCCAGCAACCGCTCGTACATGCCGCGTATGGCCATCGACGTATCCTTGACATGGGCGCATATCAGCGAGTTCCAGTTGGTGCGGTGTACAAGCTGTACCCATGCCATGTACATCTGCACAAGTGTTGAGCCGCCCCATTGACGCGCCTTGAGCATTATCAGACGCAGCGGCCTGCCGGCAAGCCTGTCCTTCTCAAGCAGCGCGGCAACGCGCCTCTGCGGATGGTTGAGCACAAAACGGACAGCGCGGCACGATACCTTGTCCTTGATGACGACACAGGTCGCGCCCCAGTATTCGAAATCGTGACGGATGCGCAGGCGTCTCCACTGCTTCATGTCCGCGACCGCCGTAAATTCAGGGTCTTCCGACATGGCGCCGGGGATACGGCACAATGTACCGTCGGGTGCCACTGCCGCCACGCGGTCTCCTCCACAGCCCTCGCCGCTGACCGGATCATAGGTGGCGCCGATGCCGAATTCAAGCCGGCGCCTCATG
>CAZETN010000184.1:0-848 GCA_964514475.1 uncultured Bacteroides sp. | reverse complement strand
TGCAATACTCTCTTTAGTTCTCATAATTCTCGATCCATTTTTACTGCAAAATTACAACGCCGGCCTGACGGATGTCAAGGCCGCATCTGGGCATACGGTTATCGTACAGTATACAGCCGCATTCACCGGCCACATTCCACAATCGATGCGCAGGTATAAAAATGAAGTGCGCTACTTCACAGCAACGCACCTCTCTCATAACCAAAATTCAAGTATATATGTCTAACAAAACGTTATCGGATAACGCGGCCCCTGAACGGGCTTGCCGTACGCATATACTGATATACGTAGGACTTTGCTACCCCAAGGGGGATATCCCGCGTCTGTATGAATTAAATTTTTACAAGGATAAGGATTTGATTTTTAAGTTTTTTGCAGTATAATGTAGTACGAGGCTCCGGACTCTGTGTCCTACTTACCGGGACCGTAAGGCCGGCGGCGTATCAGGTAAAAAATAAAAAATTCAGGATAAGACTCAGGGGGTAAAATACCTCATTATTTACGCTTGCAAAGTTAAGCTAAAAATCGACAAAATCCATCTAAAAATACGTCAATAATAGTTAAATTGTTTTAAGCACCGATACTTCTGTAGTGTTTAATTCTACTGTTTGGCCCGATTATTTCAATAATAGGTCACTTTATCACGATTTTCGATAATTCGAATTCAAAAAATACGTTTACGAAACAAAACAAAAGTAGAGACAACTTTTGGGCGCCTGTCTGCGTTAAAAAGAAACATCAAATATCACTACATGAAACTGACAGCAATTTCCTTGATGGCGGCAGCCGGGCTTGGCGGCTCCTCGTGCTCGACAAAATCAACCGAAGCGGCCCAGTCGGCGCAATAC
>CAZETN010000183.1:0-3303 GCA_964514475.1 uncultured Bacteroides sp. | reverse complement strand
GAAGTAACCGGTGCGGTAATCCTTGTGAAACTTGGACGATTCGTCGCGGCGGATGCTGGCCGACAGCAGATAGCGGCTGTCGAAATCGTAGTTGACACGGGCGAAGAATGACAGCAGGGCCGAATTCTTCTCGTTGGACGAGATTTTGCCGTCGACATTGGTCACGCCTACGATGTTGGGGGCACCGACGTCGTCGATGGTGCTGTAGCTCATGCCGCGGTAGAATTCGCGCATCCAGCTGTGGCCGAGGGTGGCCGAGATGCTGTGCTTGCCGAACTCACGGTCAAAGTTGAAGACGTTGTCCCAGGTATAGTTGGACGACTGGCCGCGGCTTTCGCTGAGCGAGTTGCGGGGGTTGCCGTAGTCGCTGTCGGGAGAACCGTCCTCGTTCCACTTGGTGTAGTAGACGGGGGTGTGATTGAAACCGTGCGACGAGGTGTAGTTGCCGCTGAACGAGGTGGTGAAGCGCAGGCCCTTGATGATTTCGACGCCGGCGCTGAAGGCGCCCATGACGTCGAAGTACGACGTGTGCTGGTCGGTTGCGAAAAGACCGCCGAAGGGATTGTTGCGGCGGGCGTTCTCGGTTTCGATGTAATATTCGGGACCCCACGAGGCGTAGCGGCCGTACCGGTCGGTGACGGGCAGGGTGGGCATGCCGATGTTGAAGGTGGAAGTGGGCGTTCGCTTGCGCCATACGATCTGGGCGTTCTCACTGACGAAGAAACGGCCGAACTTCCAGTTGGAGTTGGTGCGGGCGTTGTACTTCTGGTACTCGCTCTTGAGGGTCATGCCCTCCTGGTTGAGGTATCCGAGCGAGAATGAGTATGTGCCGTAGTCGTTGCCGCCCGAAACGGCCACGTCGGCGTTATAGACGGGAGCGTTGCGGGTCCACTCGTCAACCCAGTCGGTGTCTACCGAGGGGTCGGTGGGACTGACATTCTCGGGGGCGCGTGCGAGGCCGCTGTTGTCGCTTACCATATTGGCGAATTCGCGCCACTGTGCGGCATTGAGGAACTTCGGGGTGTGGGCTATGGTCTGTACGCTGAAGGCGAAGTTGGCGTCTACCTTAACCGAACCCTTCTGGCCGTTCTTGGTGGTGATGAGCACAACACCATTGGCGGCGCGCGAACCGTAGATGGCTGCGGCGGCGCCGTCCTTGAGCACCTGGATGGTCTCGATGTCGGCGGGATTGAGGGTGGTCAGACCGTTGTTCGAGAATACACCGTCGATGACGTACAGAGGCTCGGTGGCGGTCAGCGAGGCGGCGCCGCGGACAACGATGTTGACGTCGGCGCCGGCGATGCCGCCCTGCTGTACGACATCGACGCCGGCGGCGCGTCCCTGAAGGGCGGAGGCAACGTTGGCGGTTGTCTGTTTCACTACGTCCTTCGACGAGATAGTGGCGATGGACGATGACATCTTCGAGCGGTTCTGAGTGCCATAGCCGATAACTACGACTTCGTCAAGCAGAGTCTCGTTGTCCTCCATGGTCACGTCGATTACCGTCTGCCCGTTGACGGCGACTTCTTTGGTGGTGCAACCGATATAGCTGAACACGAGGGTGCCTTTTTTGTCGACACTGATGGAGTAGTGTCCGTCGATGTCGGTGGCAGCTCCGCTGCCGGGCTGTCCCTTGACGGAGACTGAGGCGCCGATGAGTGGTTCTCCCTCCTTGTCCGAAACAGTACCGGTCACCGTCATCTTTTGTGCAGTGGCCGTCAGTGCCACCAGGCAGCACACAAGAAAAGTGATAAGGTTTTTTGTCATGGTTTATTTAGATTGAGATTAAGAAATGTCTTCGGAGATAATGTCTTCGCAGAGGGTGCAGCTCTTGACGAGCATGCGGGGGATATGGAAGGGGCCTTTGAACAGGTTGCCCTTGGCGGGTTGGGCCACGGTGCCGTCGCGGTGCAGGTAGCCGAACCATTCGCCGTATTCCCAGTCGGGGAAATGGCTGTAGGTCCAGTCGTGTATCATTTTGTGCATTTCGAGATACCGGGGCTCGCGGGTAGCCACGTAGGCGTAGAGGGTGGCGATGATGGTCTCGGTCTGCGGCCACCAGAACTTCATGTCCTGCGAGTAGTCCTGGCAGGGCAGATTGCGGCAGTCGCGGAAGTTGATGATGCCGCCGAACTCCTTGTCCCAGCCCCAGTTCCACGACCAGTCGAGGATGGTGGTAGCCATGTCGACCAGCTTCTTGTCCCAGCCGCGGTAACGGGCCTCCTCGAGCAGGAACCACGATGTCTCGATGGAGTGGCCGGGGTTGATGATGCGGCCGTTGCAGGTGTCGATAAAGCCGCCGTCGGGAGTAACGGTCTCGAGCAGGGCCTTGAACTCGGGGTGCATGAACAGTTTGAGGGTCTCGATGGATTCGTCGATCTGTGCGTCGAGCTCGGGGTCCTTGATGGCCTCGCGGATGCGCGATGCGGTGTTGATGAGTATCATTGTTATCGAGTGGCCGATCATGGGCTCGGCGGCCAGATATTTCGGCTCGAGCAGACCGGGGGTCTTGATGAAGCGGCGGATGTCCTTGAAGAGTTTAAGCGCCTTCTCGGCGTACTCGGGCTCCTTGGCGGCGATGGAGTATTCGGACATGGCGATGGCGGCGAAGCACTCCGAGAACACGTAGCGGCGCTTGCGCAGGGGTGTGCCGTCGGCCTTGACTTCGAAAAACATGCGGCCATCGGTATCGAAGCAGTGTGCCTCGATGAAGTCGATGCAGCTCTTCGAGGCCTCCAGCCACTCGGGATTGTTCTCGATGTTATTGTACGCGAAGGCCGCCGTAAAGCCGAAACGTCCCTGGAACCATACCGATTTGGTGGTGTCGATGACGGAGCCGTCGCGGTCGAGGCAGGTGTAGACGCCGCCATTGACACGGTCGAGACCGTTCTTTATCCAGAAAGGCATGATGTCGCATATCAGGCCTTCACGGTAAGTCTTGGAACACTCGGCAAGATATTGCACGTCGGTCATGGCTCAGAACTTGTTGCAGCGTTCGAAGAAGTTGATGGCCTCGAGTTCGGCTTTCATGGCGGCTTCCTCCTCGTCGGTCATGTTACGGAATGGCACGCGGTTGGGACCGAGGTCAAGGCCTATTAATTTCATGATTCGCTTGCCGCCGACGATGTTGCCGCGGTAGTTACAGATGACGTTGATGACTGCCTGGCTGAAGTTCTGCTTCTCACGGGCTGTCTCGATGTCGCCTTTCTCCCAGGCGTTGATGATGCCGACCAGCTCGCGGCCGTTGTAGTTGGTGGTGCCACCGATACCGCCCTGTGCGCCGCCCTGTGCCAGCGAGGGAAG
>CAZETN010000182.1:0-3316 GCA_964514475.1 uncultured Bacteroides sp. | reverse complement strand
GCTGCCCCGCGGGGAGACCCCCGAGCAGACCGAGGGCTACGAGGGCTTCTACCACATTGTCGGCATAGAGGGCAGCGTCGAGAAAACGGTGCTCACATATATCATACGCGACCACGACCGTGACCGTTTCGGACGCCGCAAAAAGGAGCTGGAGCACCTTACACGCAAAATAAACAAAGAGTACCCTGGCTGCTGCCAGATTGAAATCAAGGACCAGTACTACAACATGCGCGAGAAAATCGAGCCGGTGATGCACATCATCGACGTAGCCCAGGAGGCAATGCGCATGTCAGGTGTCACCCCTGTCGTAGTACCCATCCGCGGCGGCACGGACGGCGCCCAGCTGTCGTTCAAGGGACTGCCCTGTCCCAACATCTTCGCCGGCGGTCTCAACTTCCACGGCCGGTACGAATTCCTGCCGATTCCATCTATGGAAAAAGCACGCGATGTCATTGTCAACATCGCCCGTCTTGTAGCCGAAAAACGCTGATTTTGAGCAAGCCGCTGGTAATTGTCGTCACTGGAGCGACAGCCTCGGGAAAAACGGGGCTGGCAATCGACATCGCGCTCAGGCTCGGTACGCAGATAGTATCGGCCGACTCGCGTCAGATTTACCGCGACATACCCATAACGACTGCCGCACCTACGCCTGCCGAGCAGGCGCGGGTGCGGCATTACCTTGTCGGCGAGCTGCCCCTGGATGCCTACTATTCGGCGGCTATGTTCGAGCAACAGGCTCTGGATATCGTAGGGCGCCTGCTGAAAAAATACGGCACTGCGGTTGTTGCCGGAGGGTCGACAATGTATATCGACGCTCTTGTGGACGGCATCGACGCCATGCCCACCGTGTCGCCCGAAGTCAGAGCGCGGGTATACGGCATGGATATAGCCGGGCGGCTGTCAATGCTCGAGGACCTTGATCCTGAATATTCTGTCACTGTCGACCGTGCCAATACCAAGCGCGTGGCCCATGCGCTCGAGGTATGCCTGGAGTCCGGCCGTCCCTATTCGTCGCTGCTGACCGGACAGCATAAAAACAGACCCTTCGATGTACTGAAGCTTGCCATCGACCGCAGCCGCGAGGACCTGTTTGAGCGTATAAACCGTCGCAGCCTTTCGATGCTTGAAGAAGGAATGGAGGCCGAGGCCCGTCGCTGCTATCCGATGCGGCACCTTAACTCGCTGAATACTGTGGGCTTTAAGGAGTGGTTCGTCTACTTCGACAAGCAAGCCGGACTACTGCCCGATACCGGAATGCCGTCGTCGGCCGATGCCCTGACTTCGCCCGAAGCCGTAGCCGCCCGCATCGCCAAAAACACCCGAGTCTATGCCAAGAAACAACTGACACGCCTTAAATCCGACCCGGCGGTCGTATGGCTCCCCGCCGACGGAGCCGCCGATGCGGCATTGGACCATATCGGACGCCACTAAACCATTTCCGGTTCCAGGCGTATTATAAGAACGGGGAGATGCGGCGATGCCCGCATCATCGGATAACTGATTAAAACTGATTACCGGAATTACTTAATATATCAAACTTATGTATCAAAGACAAGTATCGTTCACGCAGGCCATAAAGATGGCCCTTGACAAGTATTGCTGTTTCACGGGTCGCGCTTCGCGTTCCGAGTACTGGTGGTGGGTTCTGTTCACCTTTGTCATCAGTGCCATTGTAGCTGCCGTCTTCGGTGACGGCACTGCCGGCAAGATTGTTTCATCTCTGGTAGGTCTGGCTCTTCTGTTGCCCGGCCTGGGTCTGTCGGTGCGCCGCCTCCATGACACCGGCAAGAGCGGCTGGTGGATACTCATCGGCCTTATCCCCTTAGTCGGCGCCATCGTTCTCCTTGTCTTCTTTATCAAGGACAGCGACCCCGCGACCAACGCTTACGGCCCCGTTCCGAACCTCGCCTGACATCCTGTCAGTTTAAGCGAGCCGGTATGTGCCGGAGGTTTACCCGAAGCCTCCGGCACATATCCGTTTTTCCATTTGAGCGCCAGCTCAGCGGCGCTCGCTGTAGACGCCGAGTTCGGCGATTTCCACGTCGCCGTCGGCTGCGGTTACCGTAAGGCGTACGGCGTCGGCGTTGACGGGCGCGAAGCGGTTTATTTTGACTCGGCGCCCTGTCGGGGCATCCCCGTCGAATACCGTTATCCAGTCGCCGTTGTGGCGGCACTGGATGCGGTATGCGGTGATGGCGTCATCGGCGTGGTCGGTGATTACGACGGCGTCGACCGGGTGCGTGTTGCCGAGTTCGACCTGTATCCAAGGGGCCTTTACCGACGAATGCGACACCCATGTGGTGCTGAAGTCATCGTCGGTTGCCATGTCGTGGATGAGCATGTCCCAGCTCCATGAGCCGAAGGTGTGTTTGTGCTTGGCAAGGTTTGTAGCCGTTATCGGCGCCTCTGTGGGAGCGACCTCGCGGCGGCGTCCGTCGTCATGCCAGAGCCGTCCGATTTCGTGCAGGGCACGGACAGCGTTGTCGTCAAAGAGGCCGTCGCGGTTGGGAGCTACGTTGAGGATGAAAGTGCAGCAGGCATCGTTCATCGGGCGCAGGTTGTCGTCGACCATGGCCGCGGGTGACTTGGTGTCGGTCGAGGGCATGTCCTCCTTCCAGAACCATGTGCGCTGAATGGGATAGCAGGCCATCGAGGGCAGGAAACTGCGGTCTTTCTGTATTTTCTGGCCGGCGCCCTGCTCGTATGTCTTGAGGTCCGAGTAGAACAGTGCCTCGGCCGGGTATTTGGCGCCGTTGAGGTCCATGACCAGACATTCGGGCTGCAGACTCTTGCAGAAGTCGTAGATTTCGGCGAACGGAATCTCGTCATAGGACAGACGCGACCAGGGGGCGTCCCAGCCGTCAATCATAAGCGCGGTAACCGGGCCGTAGTTGGTGAGCAGTTCACGCAACTGGGCCTTGATGAAATCAGTGTGGTAGCTCTTGATATGGTGGGGCATGATTTTTTCGTGCAGGTCAAGTATTGAAAAGTGAAACATGACCTTCATGCCGTGTTTGCGCAGTGCGTCGCAGAACTCGCGTACAACATCGCGACCGGCGGGGCTACTGGCCACGCTGTAGTCTGTGGTGGCGGTATCCCACATGGCAAACCCGCAGTGATGCTTTACGGACATGCAGCCGAACTTCATGCCGGCGGCACGTGCGGCGTCGACCCACTGGCCGCAGTCGAGATGCGTGGGGTTGAATGCCGTGACCGGAACTTCGGGGTCGGCCCAGTCCTCGCCCTGATATGTGCCCATGCCGAAGTGTACGAACAGGCCGAATTTGAGATCGACGAATTCCTGCTGCAGTTCATG
>CAZETN010000181.1:0-3317 GCA_964514475.1 uncultured Bacteroides sp. | reverse complement strand
GGGCATCGGCTGTACCAATATTCTCGACACCGTCGATGACGAGGGTCTGCTGACGCCATGCAACAGAGTTCTTCGAAGTACCCCAGTTGTCCATAACGTACTGAGTTCCGTTGAATACGTCGCCGCCTACGCGGAATTCCCACAGCATGTTGAAGCTGAAGTCCTTGAAGAATACGGTGTTGTTCCATCCGCCGGTGAACTTGGGCTCACGGTTGCCGACCTGATAGGATGTACCGTCGGTCAGAGGCATCATGTCTTTGCCGAGGATGGTCTTGCCGATGTGGGGATTGTCAGCGGTGATGCCTTTTTCCTTGTCTTCGACAACTTTCTGGTAGATGGAGCCGGCGATGGCCATGAAGTCTCCGCCCGAGAAGGAGGCAGCCTTGGCCGAACCATACTGCACGTCGGTCAGATACATGATATCCATGCCGGGCAGCAGGCCTTCGAGCTTACCGCGGTTGCCGGCCATGTTGATTCCGGTTTCCCAGGTCCAGTCTTTGGTCTGGATGGGAGTACCCGAAATCGAGAGCTCCATACCTTTGTTGCGGACGTTACCGGCGTTGAACGAGCAGAAGATGTAACCGGTCGACTGAGGACCGCGGGGCGAGAGAATCTGGTTCTCCGAGTCGTTGGTGTAGTAAGCGTAGTCGAATTTCAGTCGGCTGTTGAAGAAGTGCATCTCAAGGCCGATTTCGGTCGACTTGGTCATCTCGGGTTTCAGATATGGGTTACCACGCTCCCAGCTGTTGGCCAGACCTACTGTGCCCCCGAGGAACGAACCTACGGGCCAGAGGTTGGTGTTGGTGGCATAAGGAGCGGTGTCCTTACCTACCTTTGCCCAGCTGGCACGAATTTTACCGAAGTTGAGGACGGAATTGTTTTCCATCCAGCCGAAATCCTTGAAGAGGGTGGTGAATACTACGGCGCCGCTGGACGAAGGATAGATGTAGCTGCGGTTTTGCTTAGGCAGAGTCGATGTCCAGTCGTTACGTCCGGTGACGGTCAGGAATACTGTGCTCTTCCAGTCGGCACGGAACTCCCCATATACACCGACAAGGCGCTTGCGGTAGAGGTAGTGTTCGAACTTCTTATGATTCTCGTCGGTATTGGCGTATGAGAAGAAGTTGGGCACCTGGAAACCATAGGCCATGCGGTAATCGCTGATGGTCTTGGTGTTGTCGGTTGTCATGCCTACGAGTAAGTTGAACCCAAAATCACCGAAAGTCTTGCTGAAGTTAGTCATCAGGTTGGTGTTGATGTAGTTGTAACGGGTAGTGTTATCAGACATCATACCGTCCTGCCAGTCAGTTTTGTACACACCGCCGGGCTGCAGACGCTTCGAGTAGTCGGTGGTGTATTTGTCGATACCCATGCGGTAGCTGATCCACCACCAGTCGGTGATGTCAGCCTTTACGCTGAAGTTGCCGGTGAAACGCGAGGTCTTGTCATAGATATCATTCTTGTTGATAATCCAATAGGGGTTGTCGGTTTCGTCCCACGGGTCAAGACGGTCACCGAACATGCGGTAGCGCGAACCGTCCTCGTTGAGGTAGTGGCGCATGTCGTCGGTTGTACCGAAGGTGTAGATACGGTGCATGGCGCCGTTACCCGACGAACCATAGAGGCCGCCCGAAGTCAGAGCCTTTTTGGTGCGGTTCTCCGAGTAAGCCACATTGGCGTTGAAGGTAAACATTTTCCACTTCTGTTCGCCGTTGAAGCGGAAGGTCGATTTCTTGTAGTTGGTTCCGGGAACAACACCGTCCTGGTCGTAGAACGAACCCGACAGATAGAAATTGCTCATCTCAGTACCGCCGGCTACGCTCACGCTGGTGTCCCAGATACCGCCGGTCTGGAAGAAATCGTCGATATTATTGTCGTAAATCTTGTCACCGGCCTGATACTTCTCGCCCCACGAATTGTAGGAGAAGTCGTTGTAGTGATAGCCGGTGTATTTGCCGTCTTTGTCGTAGTCCTCTTCAAGAAAACCGCGCTTGTAGACTGTCTGAGCCTTAGGCACATCCTTTACCCACGAAGTGGTATAGCGGGCGGCTACGTTTACTTCGACGTGGCCGGCTTTACCTTTCTTGGTGGTGATGAGCACAACGCCGTTGGCAGCACGCGAGCCGTAAAGTGCGGCAGCGGCCGGACCCTTGAGCACCGACATGCTCTCGATATCCTCGGGGTTGATGTCCATGAGTCGGTTGGTGCTGGTGGTCGACGAGTTTGTCGAGCCGTCGAAGGCAGAGTTACCGCCTACGCCCGACGAGTTGTCATAGATGACACCGTCGACTACGAACAGAGGCTGGTTGTCGACGCCCTCGGCAGCGGAGGTAGCGCCGCGGAGCACAATCTGTGCGCCCGAACCGGCGGCACCCGACGACTGGGTGATATTCACACCGGCAACTTTACCTGACAGCGACGACAGGGGGTTGGCGGTCTTTACTTTCATGAGTTCGTCCGAGCTTACTTCATCGATAGCGTAGCCCAGCGACTTTTTGTCTTTCTTGATACCCAGAGCGGTTACTACAACTTCGTCGAGGGTCTTGCTGTCGTCCTCGAGCTGTACGTTGATGACGTTGCCGGTTACCTTCACTTCTTTGGTGGCATTGCCCACGCAGGAAATCACCAGAGTGGAGCCTACGGGAGCGACAATCGAGAACTTGCCGTCGAGATCGGTGGCTACGCCGCCTTTCTGGCCCTTCACTACTACAGATGCGCCGATAACGGGTTCACCCTGTGAGTCGGTGACAACACCTGTAACTCTGTTACTGGTCTGCGCAATAGCTGCGAAACCGTCGACTCCGGGAAGATCAACTCCGAAGGGGACGCCGGCTGCGAGAGCTAATGTTGCCAATAATGCACATTGCTTTTTCATACATGCACTGTTTTTTAGATTGGTATTGATTTTAGATAATGATTGTTAGTTTTTGGGCGTCGCTTCATGCTGACTGCCCCGGGGATGAATGAATGTGTTCTGTTCTTTATATATTATGATGTTAATGATTTTTTCAGTCTTAAGGCGCGAGAGCCTCACCGGCTATCCGGCCGGGCGCCTGGCCCCGCGACACTTCCGCGGAAACACCGGCACACCGGCCCGCAACCGTGAGATACGGTCGCATAGGCTCGATATTCATTTGTGCGCCAATATATTAGCTCTCGCCATACTTGGATGATTGGTCTTTTGGATAAAAATCATACCCCAAAATTACACTTTTTTAGCAAAATGCCAAACTTTTTTGCCGGATTTTTCAGTTTTTAACTATATGAAAGATTCCAATAAGAAGTGCAACGGCCCTTTCCTCACTCCTCCTCAGGGG
>CAZETN010000180.1:0-3333 GCA_964514475.1 uncultured Bacteroides sp. | reverse complement strand
GCCGGCATCGACAGCCTGCTCAGCGAAACACTCATGGCAAAAGAAGACGACCGCATCGGCCTCAAGGTGACCGACAAGCAGCTGCACAACGCTTTCTACGGTCATGACAACGGCATGCAGACTCTCTACGCGCTGCTTAACCAGCTCGGCCCCGATGCCGCCAACGAAATCGTAGGCCGCGGCGTAAACTCGCTCGACCTCTACGCTTCGGCAATGGAAAACCCCGGCAAGTTCGGCCTCCCCGCCGAATACGGCTCCGCCATGAAACAGACCTGGCTGCGCCTCGAGAACCAGGCCGAGGAAAACATCCGCTCGCAGGCCTACGCCAACATGATCGGCGCACTGTACACCTCGAATAAAATCGACCGCAAGGCCATATATGACGACGACAACACCAAGCGTGCATTCCAGTACGCCAGCCAGGACCTCAACACCGTCGCCGACAAGGACGTCAAACTCGAGGATGCCGACTACCAGAAGATCTACGACCGGCACAAGGGCATGTTCAAACTCGACGAAGACAAGCGCCTCGTGTCGTACATCGCCGTTCCCCTCCAGCCCTCTGACGCCGACTACGCACAGGCACAGAAGAAATTCGAGGACGTAGTAGCCGCACTCCGCTCAACCGAAGGCACATCGGCACTCAAGGACAACACCGACTTCCACTCGCAGAACCACAAGCTCACACGCGCCAAAATCATGCAGACCCCGCAACTGCGCGGCATCCTCGCCGACAGCACCGGCCTCACCGAGGGCGCCGTGCTGCCCGTCGCCGGCAACCTCAACGGCACATACACCGCTGTCAAAGTGCTCGGCGTAGGCTCGGGCATCGACAAAGTCAAGTTCAGCCAGATTGTCGGAACACCGGCCGACATCGACAGCCTGCGTGCGAAACTCACCGCCGCCAGCTTCGACTCAATCGCCGGCGCTACCGGCGGCCGCGCCGCTCAGGAACTCTCTCTGGTAGATCTCCCCGCCAACGCCGACAAGAAAATCGTGGACATCCTCACCAACACCCCCGTCGGTCAGGTAGTATACGTAAGCGACACAATACAGCAGCAGGGACAGGACGGCAAGCCCGTGCCCACTCCCGTAACCAGCGCATTCCTGGTTTCGGAGCGCGAGACCCCCGTCCCCGTCTACAACCTCGCTGTTGTCGAATACACCCTTACCCCCAGCACCGAGACCATCAAGGACCTCACTCAGAAATTCCACGCCTACGTAGCCAAGAACGCCGACACCAAGGCATTCAAGGATAATGCCGCCAAAGAAGGCTATCAGGTTGCCCAGGCTCTGGTTTCGAACTCCACTCCCGCCGTGGGCTACAACGGCCCCCAGATGTCGGGTCTGCCCGGCAGCCGCGGCGCCATCCGCTGGGCCATGGACAACAAGGCCGGCAAAGTCAGCCACGTCTACAACAACCAGAACGGCTCGACCGACTACCTGCTGGCTGTTGCGATTGACGAAGTCTTCGACGGCAAGTACATGCCCGTAAGCTCGCAGTATGTACGCGAAATGATCAAGCCTGAGGTTCTCGCCGAAAAGAAAGCCGCCAAAATCATCAGCGGTCTCGCCGGCAAGAAGACTCTGCAGGAATATGCCGCCGCCATGAAGAGCGCCGTACGCGATGCCGAATCGACCTTCGGCGACTACAGCATCGACGGCATAGGCTTTGGCGAAAGCGTGCTCCAGGGCGCAGTAGCCGGCGCACCCAAAGGCAAAGTGACCGGTCCCATCCGCTCGAACAACGCTGTTTATGTGCTCGTGGCCGGTGACGCCAAAGTAGAAGGCCGTCCCAGCAACGACCAGGAGAACAGCCAGAAGTTCGGCAATAAGTTCATCCGCCCGATGCTCGCCAACCCCCAGATTCTCATCGGTGACAACCATATCACCAACAACCTGCTCAAAATGACTCAGGAGGCACAGTAACCTCCTTCCTGTCTGTCAACACACAGCGCAAAGGCGCCCCGCGGCCGCGGGGCGCCTTTGCGCATTCCGGACCGGCAGGCATCAGGCGACTTGCCCACACGGACCGTTGGAGAGGCACGGTATCAACACACTGGCCCCGGGCGCATGCGCCCGGGGCCAGTGTGTTGCGGTTGTTTTTTCTATTACTTGGTGGCTTCGGCAGGTACGGTGGCCTCCACGGCTTCAACAGCGGTGGTCACTACGGTGTCTACCTGATTGCCGACGGTGTCGAGAGCTACGTCAATAACGCCTTCAACGGCATCGATGGTATCCGAATCAACTGCCTCAGCAGCTTTTTCTCCTTTGCCGCATGAGGTAAAGGCTACAGCTGCGCAGACGGCAGCTAAGAAAAGTAACTTTTTCATTTTTTGAATTATTAGAATGGATTGTGTTAATATTGTCTGTAAAAAACCTTTGTAGGTCAATACCTGTCAGCAGCCGCCCGAGCAGCCACCGCACGATTTGTCGCCGCAGGCACCGTCGCCACAGTCGCCGCCCCCGCCGCAGCAGCCGCCACAAGCGGACACCGGATGCAGTTCCTCGTCCGTGGCGTCACGTACGAGAAGTACTTTACCTGCAAAACGCAGCGCCTTGCCGGCAAGCGGGTGATTGAAGTCCATGGTAACTTTGTCTTCGCCTACCTCGGTGACGACGCCAGAGATGCGGAAACCCTCGGCAGTCATCATGGGCACAGTCGCTCCGGGGAAAATACGCTCACCGTCAAACTTCCCGTCAACCAGGAAGATATTTTTGTCGAGAGTGACCACCTGGTCGGGGTCCTGAGGGCCGAAGCCCTTGTCGGCCGGCACATGTACATCGAAGGTATCGTCTACAGCGAGACCTTCGAGGGCTTTCTCGAGAGGCTCGAT
This sequence comes from uncultured Bacteroides sp., assembly GCA_964514475.1. Classification (GTDB taxonomy): domain Bacteria; phylum Bacteroidota; class Bacteroidia; order Bacteroidales; family Muribaculaceae; genus CAG-873. The sequence continues at coordinate 496 of CAZETN010000180.1, read as the reverse complement.
AACGCCACGCGTCACTCCAAATACAAGTTTTTCGGGATCTGCGGGGTCAACCTGATGCACAAGCGTCTCGGCTCCGTCGTTACCGACGGTATAAAGGTCATAGCCGATTTCAATGAACTTGCCGGGCGCTATTTTCTGCTTGCTTTCCTGTGTCATGTCTTATGTCGCTATAAAATATAATAATGTGTGAGACTCGTTCCGGCATTTATCGCGCCGAGTCGTGCCGCGCATTTCGCGTGCCTGAATATATAACAACCTCGGCGTAATAAGTTTCACCGTAAACCACGCAAAAGTATGAAAAAAACGTTGGCCGGGATGCATGCTTTGCATTCATTAACTTTAATGTCGCCAAAAGTGGTCGATACGGGAACAATTTAACTTTTCAACACTGTATTTATGCTTTATTTGCAATCATAGCCTATTTTTTCTCTAAAAATCGTATGACAAATTTCTACATAGTTTTACATAGAATAAGAAAAAGGCCAGTTTAAAACCA
>CAZETN010000179.1:0-3371 GCA_964514475.1 uncultured Bacteroides sp. | reverse complement strand
CCTGAGGAGGAGTGAGGAAAGGGCCGTTGCACTTCTTATTGGAATCTTTCCAGCGGAAAATTCATTATTTTTACACAATAAAACCTAAATAATCTACCATGAAGAAACTTTTTACATTCCTGATTTCCGCCATCATGGCATTCGGTGTTTTCGCCCAGCCAAGACTCGTCGGACACCGCGGAAGCGGCTACGGTGTCGAAAACACAGTGGAATCCTTCAAGAAAGGTGTTGACCTGGGCTACCATTACCTTGAGACCGACATCAAAGTGACAAAAGACCGGCGTTTCGTCTGTACACACGACGACACCAGCACACGTCTCGGCGGCACGAAGACAATAGCGACTTCCACACTTGAAGAACTCCAGAGCGAGACTTTGACACAGACCCGCAACGGTGTCACCTATACCGGACGGCTGTGTTCGCTGGAGGAGTACATGCAGGTCGCCAAAGACGGCGGCATCGGATGTGTCATCGAACTGAAATGGGCTACCGGTATCAACAACAACGACCAGTCGAACATTCCGGCGCTTATCGCGGCAATCGACGCTATGGGCATGCGCAAGGATGTAATCATACTGACCTCGATGAAACCATGCCTCGAATACATACGTAAGAACTATCCGGACATTGCTCTTCAGTTCCTTACAGGACAATACTGGTCAAGTCATTTCGACTGGTGTGTGGAGTGGAACATCGATGTGGACATTCAGTCCGGTTACTTCGACAAGGCCACCGTGCGCAAATATCATGCCAAGGGGCTTAAGGTGAACATGTGGACCACCAACGATGCCTCAGGTTACCGCACGTACGGCAATATGGGATGCGACTTCATCACCACGGACCGTCTTGACGGACATAATCTGCCCGAGCTTGACCCGGCAGTCACTTTCCCGCCCAATACCGTCGACTATCCCGAGACCGCCGAAGATGTTACGGTGAAAGGGTCGTACGAGACCACCGAACTGAGCTTTACCGCGTTTCCGGCCGCACTGCCTGCAGGCACCCTACGACGTGCCGTGCGTCTTTCGGGCGGCTGGGCAATGCTGCATCTCGGGTCCGACAGCAATCCCGTGCTCACTTATCTTGACGACAACGGCACGCTTACGGCCCTGTCTACCGAAGGTATCGAAGGGGGTACGGCGCCACTGTATAATATCGCACGCACAGCCGACGGCAAGCTCGTAGGCTGCAACCTTGCCGATGCCGGGACCGAACCCTTCAGGACCTATGTGTGGAACACCGTCACCGACAAGCCTCGTGCTCTTTACAGTGTATCCGCAGACGATATGACCGGCGGCGACGCGCGCGGTTTTGTCGGCGGTGCGTTCACTGTCTCGGGATACACCAACGACCTGAAGACCTACACCACCGCGGCCACCGGTACGGCATACCGTGTCTGCGGTCTGCAGACACGCGACTCGCAGATAGCGGCTGCCGTATGTGTCTCTGATGATGAGGCATACACGCAGGGAGCATGGGGCACCGAATTCGATTTTACGGTTTCGCCGTTCTCTCGTGACAATATAATCATAACCTCGCCGACAATGAACGCTGCCCTCGAGTATACCTTCGACTGGACATCCGCGTCCATGAAGGCATGGGAGCCCGTTACCGCTGTATACGGCGGTTCATACTTCCGCTACGGGGCCAAACTGTACAAGTATGCGCCCGTCTTTCTCTCCGGTCCCCGCTCGGTAATCTACCGCGTGTACGATACTGATGGCGGCTACACTGTGACGCCTGCCATAGATGTCTGCGAGCCTGACGCCCCGACGCGTCTCGCATCCTGGTGCATCAACAGCGAAGGCGGTACTGCTCAGCTGAGTGTCTTTGTCGAGGGCTTCGGTGTCTACAACTGTACTTTCGACCCCCTCGGCGAGGTTGTGCCTCCGGTCGATCTCGAACTGGAACTCAAGCGCGAGTGGATACTGTCGAACACTACAGGCAATCACCCGGGCAATATCGATGGTACCAACGCCCAACAGGGTACAGCCGTAAACGGCCTCTTCTATATAAACAACTGCGTCGAGAAACTCATACACGTCTTTGACCGTACCGGTCACCTCGGTACCATCCCCGGAGGTGCCGGCTGGGGCTGCGCGCGTGATGACGCCGGCAACATAGTGGTGCGTGACGACAAACTCAGCGGCAATACTCACAAATTCATCATCTATCCCGCAGGCGCCCGTCCCGACAGTTACGGCACTCCGACAGTATTCGAGGCCGAAGTTCCACTCGAAGGCCAGACCAACTTCATCAGTGCTTCCGGCGATCTTCTGGGCAGCGGCGGTATCCTGTATCTCTTCCCCAATCAGCAGTCACGCATCAACATGATTACGGTTGAGAACGGAAAAGTCAGCGGCACCCGCGTTTCAGGCGACCTCAAGTTCGCCGGCACTTCGGCCGGTTATGTGATACCTGTAGGCAACGACCCGGAACACTGGCTGTATAACGTGCGCTCGAACGGCATTGTCGAATATACAGGCGGCGTCAACAACGACCTGGCGACCGGAAGTGCCACCACCACACCTCCGGCACGTAATACCACCGGCGGAGGCGCCTATATAGTCGAGGGCGGAAACCGCATACTTATCCACAACTCCGGCGCTCACTACAAGGGCGGATTTACGGTACGCGACATTACCATGGACAAGGTGATTGCCAACGTCGCCCCGATCGGAGCACTCGGTTATGAGACCGGCGGCAACTACTCGACTTTCAACTGGACGACAGTCGAACGTAAAGGCAAAGCCGACTATATCCTGTACCAGTACTGCCCGGCAAACGGCATCGCCGTATACACGCTGCGCAACAAGAATGCCGGTATCGGTAATGTGACAGTGGCCGGTGACTCCGCGTTCACAGTCAGCATGTCGGGCGACGAAATCATTGCTTCCGAAGCCGGCCTGTCTCTTTATAGTCTCTCGGGTACGCTTATTGCGGCTACCTCAGGTAACCGTCTGTATGCCGGAGCTGTTGCCCCCGGAATCTATGTGGTACGTTCAGTATCGGGCCGTGCCTGCAAGATAGCAGTGCGCTGACGTCAGAATTCTGCACCACCACCGACCCTGATGATAAGGCCGTGCCGCATGCGTCAATCGCGGCGCGGCCTTGTTGTATATGCCATAACGTGCTTCGGAGTTTCGTGTGGCGCCATTGGCGCAGGCTTTTCTGATTGACAGCCGTTTACTTTTTTGATGAAATATTTTGTGGGAAATAAATTAGTTTGTAACTTTGCACGACTATTGAAGGGCAATGGGGTTATCCTGTCGCCATAATCGTAACGCCAATAAAAATAAAAAACAATAAAACCGAATTGTTAAAATGATTATCGTACAAGTTAAAGAAGGCGAGAACATCGAGCGCGCTCT
>CAZETN010000178.1:0-3372 GCA_964514475.1 uncultured Bacteroides sp. | reverse complement strand
TCCCCTGAGGAGGAGTGAGGAAAGGGCCGTTGCACTTCTTATTGGAATCTTTCCCCCGCGACAGCAAGTAAATTGGCCCCATGTTGCGGTTATGTCAGGTTTTTTGCGTAACTTTGCGCTCGGATACCTTTCCGGTACGGTTGCGGACAAGGTGCATACATAAGTAAACCAACGTTACAATCTACAATATTTTATGAGCGATATAGCCACCAAGTACGATCCGTCTGCTGTAGAGCAGCGGTGGTACGACTACTGGATGCAACACAAGCTATTTCACAGCGAGCCTGATGCCCGCGAACCGTATACCATTGTCATTCCGCCGCCAAACGTCACCGGAGTCCTGCATATGGGGCATATGCTCAACAATACCATTCAGGATATCCTTGTGCGCCGTGCCCGCATGATGGGCAAGAACGCGCTTTGGGTTCCCGGAACCGACCATGCCTCTATTTCGACTGAAACCAAAGTTATCGCCAAACTGGCCTCGGAAGGTATAAAGAAAACCGACCTTACGCGCGAGCAGTTTCTTGAACACGCCTGGGAGTGGACCCGCAAGCATGGCGGCATCATTCTGCAGCAGCTGCGCAAGCTGGGCGCCTCGTGCGACTGGGAGCGTACGGCCTTTACGATGGACGAGGAGCGTAGCCGCGCCGTCACAAAGGTGTTTGTCGACCTGTACAACAAGGGTTTGATTTACCGTGGCCTGCGCATGGTCAACTGGGACCCCGTGAACCGCACCGCAATCAGCGACGACGAGGTCTTCTACGAGCAGGAGCAGAGTAAACTCTACTATCTGAAGTATTATGTCGCCGGCGACCCCGAAAACCGTTATGCCATCGTGGCCACGACACGCCCCGAGACCATCATGGGCGATACGGCGATGTGTATCAACCCCAAAGACCCCAAAAACGAATGGCTCAAGGGCAAACGCGTCATAGTGCCGCTGGTGGGCCGCGAAATACCGGTTATCGAGGACCGCTACGTCGACATCGAATTCGGTACCGGCTGCCTTAAGGTCACACCCGCGCATGACAAAAACGACTACATGCTGGGCAAGAACCACAACCTCGAAAGCATAGACATATTCAATGAAGACGGCACGCTGGCCCCCGCGGCAGGCATGTACGTGGGCATGGACCGCTTCGAGTGCCGTCGCGTCATAGCCGAGGACCTGCAAAAGGCCGGCCTGATGGAAAAGGTAGAGGACTATGTCAACAATGTAGGCCTGAGCGAGCGCACCAAGGTGCCCATCGAGCCACGTCTGTCGATGCAGTGGTTCGTGAACATGAAACACTTTGCCGACATCTCGCTGGCGCCCGTGATGGACGACCTTATCCGCTTTGTTCCCGAAAAATACAAGACCACATACCGCATATGGCTCGAGAACATTCAGGACTGGTGTATCAGCCGTCAACTGTGGTGGGGCCACCGCATACCGGCATGGTATTATACCGCGCCCGACGGCAGCCGGCAGATTGCCGTGGCAGAGACCGGGGAGGCAGCTCTGGAGGCAGCCCGCCGGCAGAGCGGCGACAGCACCCTGCAGGCCGCAGACCTGGAGCGCGACCCCGATGCCCTTGACACATGGTTCTCGTCGTGGCTCTGGCCTGTCACGCTTTTCGACGGAATCAACAATCCCGGAAACAGCGAGATAAAATATTATTATCCCACCTCGACATTGGTCACCGGACCGGATATCATATTTTTCTGGGTGGCGCGCATGATTATGGCCGGCTACGAATATGTAGGCGAGATGCCGTTCAAGAATGTATATTTCACCGGCATCGTGCGCGATTCGCTTGGCCGCAAGATGTCCAAGTCGCTCGGCAATTCGCCGGACCCCCTCGAACTTATTGAGCGATACGGCGCCGACGGCGTGCGCATGGGCATGATGCTCGCCGCACCTGCGGGACACGACATCATGTTCGACGAGAAACTCTGCGAGCAGGGGCGCAACTTCTGTAACAAGATATGGAACGCCTTCCGTCTGGTCAAGGGGTTTGAGGTCAGCGACAGCATCGCGCAGCCTGAAGTATGCAAGGTGGCCGACAGATGGTTTGCGGCCAAACTCAACGAGACAGTCGCCGAGGTCGAGGACCTGTTCGGGAAATTCCGTATCAGCGAGGCTCTCATGGCGGTATACAAGCTTATGCGCGATGAGTTCTCGTCATGGTATCTCGAAATGATCAAACCCGCATACGGACAGCCGATAGATGCCGTCAGCCATGCGCATGCGCTCGCATACTTCGACGCACTGTTGCGCCTGATGCACCCCTTCATGCCTTTCATTACCGAAGAACTGTGGCAGTCGGTTGCCGACCGTGCCGACGGAGAGTCGATTATGTATGCTCCGATGCCTGCGGCCGGTGAGTGCGATACCGAGATGCTGGCGGCTATGGAGACAGCCAAGGCCATCGTCACCGGTGTGCGCGGAGTGCGGGCCTCGAAAAACATACCCCCGAAGACCTCTGTCACCCTCAATGTCGTAGGCTCGGCCGTTGACACCCGCATAGCCCCGGTGATAATCAAACTCGCCAACGTGGATGCAATCAATGACGGTGCTCACGATGACCCCGCCGCCGCGCGTTTCATGGTTGACAAACTGCAGTTCAATGTACCGCTTGCAAATACCATCGACGTCGAAGCCGAAAAGGCACGTCTGGCAAAGGACCTCGAGTATCAGCGCGGTTTCCTGGCGTCGGTAGAGAAAAAGCTCGGGAACGAGCGCTTTGTAAACAACGCTCCCGCACAGGTCGTGGATGCGGAAAGACGCAAGCAGCAGGACGCCCTGCACAAGATAGCGACATTGACCGCAGCCCTCGACGCCCTTACAAAATGAATTCACGGACAGAGGCGGTGCCTGCGGGCGCTGTCTCTGTCGCGCTTTATGCAAAATCCCTTATTTATTAATCAGATATCCCAACCACAATCCCTCACTATGGTTAAAATCGGTTCAGTCGCCACACCTGTTGGCTGCAAGGCGCTGCTTCTGGGCAGCGGCGAGCTCGGAAAAGAAGTAGCAATCGAACTTCAGCGCCTCGGCGTAGAGGTTGTCGCCTGCGACAGATACCCCAATGCCCCGGCAATGCAGGTGGCCCACCGCTCATATGTGTTCAATATGCTTGACGGCGAAAAGCTGCGCCAGATAGTCGAGGCTGAGCGTCCCGATCACATCATACCCGAGGTTGAAGCGATCGCGACTCCTACACTTGTCGAACTCGAGAAGGAGGGTTACAACGTAACGCCAACGGCACGCGCGGCATGGCTGTCGATGAATCGCGAGGGCATACGCCGACTCGCTGCCGAAAAGCTTGGGCTCCCCACGTCGCCTTACCGCTTTGCCTCGGATTATGACGCGTTTGTCAAGGCCGT
>CAZETN010000177.1:0-3406 GCA_964514475.1 uncultured Bacteroides sp. | reverse complement strand
AGTTTCTGCAGCCCCACGAACTGATTTATGTAGTCAACCTCGTCGGACAAGGGTACAAGATCGCGCATCGACGATACATGGATATAACGCATCATGGATATGAACTTTTCAAGCGACGCCAGCGCGTTTTCATCGTCGGTCAGGAACAGTCCGTACAACGAATTCAGCGTGTTGAACATAAAATGAGGCTTAATCCGAGCTTTGTACAGTTCGATTTCGGCCTTGTCTATTTCGGCTTCCACAGCGCGGCGGCGCGACCGCTGGAGGTTGGCCTGAGTAAGCAGACCTACAGCAAAGCTGAATGTCTCCACTATCATGAAAAGCGACCACACTGCCTGCTGATACTGTTGGATATTAGGCAAGACGCGCACTATGCCCGCGTCGTGAATGCTGGGTTTGGGCTGATACAGAGTCACGCATGAGAAGCAGTAGGTAACCGCCAGCGATCCGACAATCAGAAGAATGGCGGCGGCTCTGGTCTTCTTCTGTCCGAACAGAGCCGGCACAGTGACCGCCCTGTTTAAGATATAGAGACAATACAGCCAAAGTCCGACCGAGACGACGTACCACTGAAAATGATGATACCACCGCTCAATCGGGAAGGTCATAATCATTACCGGCAAGACAATGACACAGAAAGCGAGGTCTATGTACAACGATATTTTATTCATTGTCTGTCAACAGAATTGCATTGCAAAGTTAATCACTTTTTATCATTTGCCACCTTGGCGCGCGTACGGTTGACCACCATTCAGCAGCAGTTTGTCAATTACACTTCGGACTGCCGTAATATGATTTGGTTTAATCGCTTACCTTTGCCCAAAATCTTCGCCATACATGACAGTAAAGACTTTTATCGACCCGTTCTTGCCGGCGTAATCTCTGCCCTTATCGTTATTATGGGCATTCTGGGGCTTGTCCAGCTTCCAATCGAACAGTTTCCGAATATTGCGCCTCCGACAGTCAGGGTGTCCGCGACCTACACGGGCGCCAATGCCGAGACAGTCCAGAAAAGCGTCATCGTGCCTCTTGAAGAGTCTCTGAACGGTGTCGAGGACATGATGTACATGACATCTACCGCCACCAACACGGGAACCGCGACCATTACCATATATTTCAGACAGGGCACGGATGCGGACATGGCTGTCGTCAACGTGCAGAACCGCGTCGCCTCCGCCCAGGGGCTGCTGCCGACCGAGGTGACCCGAAGCGGAGTAACCGTGCGCAAGCGCCAGAACAGCACCCTCAAGTCGATAACCCTGTACAGCCCCGATGATACATATGACGCAAAATTTCTGACCAACTACATGAAAATCAACATCGAGCCGCAGATTTCGCGTATTGCCGGCGTCGGCGAGGTCAACATTTTCAGCGCCGAATATGCTATGCGCATCTGGCTCGATCCCGCACGCATGTCCCAGTACGGGCTTGTGCCCGCCGATATAGACAAGGTGCTTGCCGAGCAAAACATCGAGTCGCCGACAGGTACTCTCGGAGCCGAGTCGCCAAACACATTCCAATATGTGCTTAAATATCGCGGAAGATACGAGAATGTCAACGAATACGAAGACCTGGTGGTGAGAGCCCTTCAGGACGGCAATATCCTGCGGCTCAAGGATGTCGCCACAGTCGAGCTGGGTGCCGTCAATTATGCCATGCTCAGTCAGACAAGCGGACATCCCGGAGCCAACGCCATGATTGCCCAGACAGCCTGTTCAAACGCAAACGAGGTGATAATGCAGATTGACCGCACCCTTGACGAGATACGGCAGAATTTACCGCCGGGAATGGTACTCACCGACATCCAGAGTACCAAGGACTTTCTGGACGCGTCGATTTACAAGGTCATAGAGACCCTGCTCATAGCGCTTGTCCTCGTTATTCTGGTGGTATTCCTGTTTCTTCATGACTGGCGCGCCACACTCATCCCGTCGGTGTCCATCATAGTATCTCTCGTGGGCACTTTCGCGTTCCTGTATGCCGTAGGATTTACTCTAAACATGCTCACGCTGTTCGCTATCGTACTGGTAATCGGCACCGTCGTCGATGACTCCGTAGTGGTGGTCGAGGCAGTCCAGGCCAAATTCGAGAGCGGAGAAAAAAGTCCGTACCTCGCAACTGTATCCGCCATGGGCGGACTGTCGGCGGCGCTTATTACTACCACTGTCGTATTCATGGCCGTCTTTATTCCCGTATGCTTCATGGGAGGCACTTCAGGAACGTTCTACAGGCAGTTCGGTCTTACGACGGCTGTAGCTGTAGGCATATCACTTGTCAACGCCATGACTTTATGTCCGGCGCTATGCGCCCTGCTCATGCGGGCGCCCCGGGAGGAGGGAGAAAAAAAGAGCTACATGCGCCGTTTCCAATATGCCTTTGACTCTTCATTGGAAACCGTCATCGGCCAATACCGCACCGGCATAAGCTTTCTGCTCAGGCGCAAGGGGGTCGTGCTCGGTCTGCTGATGTTGTCCGTCGCCGGTCTGTGGTGGCTGATGGCGACAACAAAGACAGGTCTGGTGCCTCAGGAGGACATGGGAGTAATAAGTCTCAACGTGCAGGTGGCGCCGGGGTCAAGCCTGGCACAGACCGACTCCATAATGAACGACATTGAGGCCGCAATATCCGATATACCCGAAATCCGCATATTTTCGAGAGTGAGCGGAAAAAACGCAAGACACGACCAGTCAGCATCCGCAGGTTCGTTCAACATCAAACTCACCGACTGGAGCGAACGCAAGTTGCCGGGGCAGGATATAGGTTCGGTCATCAAGGAAATATACAGGCGCACCGCCGGTATCACGTCGGCACAGGTGCGTGCCTCGCAGCAAGCCATGATTTCGGGATACGGCACCGGCAGCGGTTCCGAACTACATGTCCAGGACCGCAAGGGCGCCACAACCGCCGAGCTGCTTGCGGTTACACAGGCGTTCATCGACTCGCTGAATGGGCGTCCGGAAATCTCGCGCGCATACACAACCTTCGATACCAGATACCCGCAATATATGGTCGAAGTAGACGCGGCAAAATGCCTGCAGCACAACATTTCGCCGGCCGATGTCCTTTCCACGCTGGCGGGATATGTCGGCGGCAGCTATTCGTCAAACCTCAACCGCTTTACTAAACTTTACCGCGTAATGGTACAGGCCGCGCCCGAGACAAGACTCGATACGGAATCCCTGAAACGGATTTTTGTCCGGACATCCGGTGGCGAAATGGCCTCCATCGACAACTTCATAACCCTTACGCGCGTATACGGTTCAGAAAGCCTGTCACGCTTCAATCTGTTTCCGTCCATATCGGTATATGGCGAAAACGGTGACGGTTACAGCTCGGGGGAGGCAATTGAGGCAATAGGTATAGGCGGTTGATGCGCCCAGTGTTAGTCGGTTGATGCTAAGCGTGT
>CAZETN010000176.1:0-3445 GCA_964514475.1 uncultured Bacteroides sp. | reverse complement strand
GAAATCGGCAAGAACTTCCGCAACGAGGGCATGGACCGCACCCACAACCCCGAGTTCACACTGATGGAACTTTACGTGGCCTACAAGGACTACAACTGGATGATGCGCTTCACCGAACAGCTGCTCGAACGCATCTGCCTGGACGTCAACGGCACCACCGATGTCCGCGTAGGCGACCATACCATTTCGTTCAAGGCCCCCTTCCCCCGTGTGACCATGCGCGAGGCAATACTGGAGCACGCCGGCATAGACATCGACGGCATGGACGAGGATGCCCTGCGGAAGGCCGCCCAAGGCCTCGGCATCGAGGTGACACCCGGCATGGGCAAAGGCAAACTCATCGACGAAATTTTCGGCGAGACCGCCGAAGGCAAATATATCCAGCCTACCTTCATCACCGACTACCCCATCGAGATGTCACCGCTGACAAAACGTCACCGCAGCAATCCCGAACTTACCGAGCGTTTCGAACTGATGGTAAACGGCAAGGAGCTGGCCAACGCCTACTCCGAGCTCAACGACCCCATCGACCAGTACCAGCGCTTTGTCGACCAGATGAAACTTGCCGAGCGCGGCGACGACGAGGCCATGGTCATCGACCACGACTTCATTCGCTCGCTCGAGTACGGCATGCCCCCCACATCGGGCATCGGCATAGGCATCGACCGCCTTGTGATGCTCATGACCGGCCAGGAGGCCATACAGGAGGTGCTTCTGTTCCCCACCATGCGTCCCGAAAAGACCGAACGCCGCGACAACGCCGAAGCCTACGCCGCCCTGGGTGTGCCCGCCGAATGGGTGCCCGCGATACAGAAGGCCGGAATTCTGACCGCAGCCGCGCTCGCCGACGCCGGTGCCGGCAAACTCCATCAGGACCTCTGCGGCCTTAACAAGAAGTTCAAACTCGGCCTCACCAATCCCTCGCAGCAGGACGTCGCCGCCTGGGTGGAGGCCGCAAAAAACGCATGACAGTCATGAGCGGTTTCCCCGGAAAAATAGCCATCCTCGGCGGCGGAAGCTGGGCGACGGCCCTGGCCAAACTGCTGCTGGCGAACTGCGACAGCATAAACTGGTACATGCGCCGTGACGACCGCATCGAGGATTTCATACGCCTGGGCCACAACCCGGCATACCTGACCGATGTCAACTTCGACGTCTCGCGTATAACCTTCTCGTCCGACATCAACGCCGTCTGCGAGGCCTCCGACACCCTGCTGCTGGCCACCCCGTCGCCATACTTCAAGGACCATATGGCCAAACTCACAGCCGACATCTCGGACAAGAGCGTAGTGTCGGCTGTCAAGGGAATAGTGCCGGACGACAACATGCTCATATCCGAATATATGGTGAGCCGGTTCGGCATAGCCCCCGAGCGTATGATGGTGATTTCGGGCCCCTGCCACGCCGAGGAAGTGGCCCTGGCGCGCCCGTCATACCTTACCGTCGGCTGCAGCGACATCGAGCGCGCCGCCGCGCTGGCAAAGGTGCTTGACGGTAAAAACAGCCACGGCATAACCTCGTCGGACGTCGAAGGCATCGAATACGCCGCCGTACTCAAAAACGTATATGCCATCGCCGCCGGCATAATACACGGCCTTAAAATGGGCGACAACTTCGTGGCCATGCTCGTCAGCAACGCCATCCGCGAGATGGAACGCTTTGTCAACGCCGTATCGCCGCGCCCGCGCCAGATCTGCGACTCGGTATATCTGGGCGACCTTCTGGTTACGGCCTATTCACGGTTCTCGCGCAACCACAACTTCGGCTCCATGATCGGCAACGGGTACTCAGTCAAGGCCGCCAAGATGGAGATGGAGCAGGTGGCCGAGGGCTACTACGGCACCAAGTGCATCCACGACATAAACAAGACATACGAAGTTGAAATGCCCAGCCTCGACGGCGTATACGACATTCTCTACCGCCGCATAAACCCTGCCCGCGCCATGCGCCGCATGGGCGAGAAGTTTGTATAGACACAAGGTAAAAAAGTATCAATTTTCTTAATTCTCATAACCCTGCAATTACCGATTGCCCCGCAATCAATGATTGCCAATTACTATTGAAAAGATGCAGCAGATACAAATCGAAACACAGGATGTAAAACAGTTTGTTACGCCGGCACAGCTCGACGCCCTCGTCCCCGAGGCCGAAGCCGCCCTCAGGACCCTCAACGAAGGCACAGGCGCCGGCAACGACTTTCTGGGCTGGGTAAACCTGCCCCCGCGCACCGACGACGCGTTGCTCGCCGACATCGAGCAGGCCGCCGCCGCACTGCGCAGCCAGTGCGAAGCCGTTGTCTGCATTGGCATCGGCGGCAGCTACCTCGGAGCCAAGGCTGTAATCGAGGGCCTGTCAACCACTTTCAGCGCGCTCGAGCCCGGAAAAATCGGCGCTCCCAAAGTGCTCTTCGCCGGACAGAACATCGGCGAGGACTATCTGTATGACCTCCAGAAATACCTCGAGGGCAAGCAGGTCGGCATCATCGTGATTTCCAAGTCAGGTACCACCACCGAACCCGCCATCGCCTTCCGCATCCTGCGCGAGCAGCTCGAAAAAGCCGTAGGACGCGAAAAAGCCGCCGCACGCATCCTCGCCATCACCGACGCCAAACGCGGCGCCCTGCGCAAACTGGCCACCGACGAGGGCTACAAGACCTTTGTCATCGAAGACGCCGTGGGCGGACGCTTCAGCGTGCTCACTCCCGTAGGCCTGGTGCCCATTGCCGTTGCCGGATTCGACATCCGCAAACTCATCGAGGGCGCACGCGCCATGGAACTGCGCACCGCCGACGCAACTCCCGACAACATCTCACTCATTTACGCCCTCAACCGCAACCTGCTTTACCGCTCGGGCAAAAAGACCGAAATCCTAGTAAACTACAGCCCGCGCCTGCACTTCTTCGGCGAGTGGTGGAAACAGCTCTACGGCGAGTCAGAGGGCAAGGACAACCGCGGCATCTTCCCCGCAGCCGTGGACAACTCGACCGACCTGCACTCGATGGGCCAGTGGATTCAGGAAGGCGAGCGCACCATTTTTGAAACCGTAATCAGCGTGGCCGAAGTCGACAACACTGTAAAAGTCCCCTCGGACGAAGCAGACCTCGACGGCCTCAACTATCTTGCCGGCAAACGCGTCGACGAGGTCAACAAAATGGCCGAGCTGGGCACACGTCTGGCACACGTGGACGGCGGCGTGCCCAACATGCGCGTCGTGCTGCCCCGTGCCGACGCCTACACCCTGGGCGCCCTGAGGTACTTCTCCGAAAAAGCCTGCGGCATTTCGGGATACATCCTTGGCGTCAATCCCTTCAACCAGCCCGGCGTGGAAGCTTACAAGCGCAACATGTTCGCGCTGCTCAGCAAGCCCGGATACGAGAAGCAGACAGCCGAAATCAAAGCCCGCCTCGCCCAGTAACCGATAAACCATCCAAAGCGAAACGATACCC
>CAZETN010000175.1:0-3451 GCA_964514475.1 uncultured Bacteroides sp. | reverse complement strand
CGACATTTCGGGCGCACTCCCCGTACATCACTTGCATCAGGGCGAGACTTACTATATCGGGGTCTTCCTGGTTGGTGCCTATCAGGAAATCCTGGGTGACATGCATAATCTGTTCGGCGACACCAACGAGGTGCATGTAAACGTGTATAAGGATCACTACGAGGTGAGTCAGCTTGTCGACGGCGAGACGGTCGCCGAAGTGCTCGACTATGTACAGTACAGCCCCAAGAAGCTGGTGCGTAATGTCGAAGCGTGGGTAACATCGTCGATGAAGGCCGGTACGATATCACCTGAAGAAGGCCGCACATTTCTTTCATATTACCGCTCGGGTCTGTACGGATACACCTATCTTGAAAAGGACTGATGCGCTGGTTTCTTGACATCAGTTTCAGAGGAGCGACCTACCACGGCTGGCAGATACAACCCGGCGATGTCACTGTGCAGCAGCAGGTCGAACAGGCTCTGTCAATGGTTCTGAAGCACCGCGTGTCCCTGACCGGAGCAGGACGTACCGATGCGGGTGTGAATGCACGTCAGATGCCCGCTCATTTCGATACGGACACCATGATAGACCCCGTGTCGCTTTGTCGGTCGCTAAACGCCATATGTCGTCCCGATATCGCTGTCAATGCCTGCTGTAGGGTTCATGATGACGCTCATGCCCGTTTTGACGCAAGTGCTCGTACTTACCGATACTTCGTCCATACCCGTCCCGATCCGTTCGCCTACCGGCTTTCATGGCAGGTCCCGGCGAGCCTGGACTTCGGGTCAATGAACGAAGCCGCTTTGGCATTGCTCGGCACTCACGATTTTACCTCGTTTTCAAAACTGCACACCGATGTCAAGACCAACATATGCACGGTAACTGAGGCAAGGTGGGTGCAGGGCGGCCCACACAGCTGGTATTTCGAGATTACCGCTGACAGATTCTTGCGCAATATGGTAAGGGCAGTCGTCGGCACGCTTATGGAGGTGGGCCGGGGGAAGGTGCCCGCTACCCATATTGCCGAGATTATGCGACTTAAGGACCGCTGTCGGGCAGGTACATCAGTGCCCGGGCATGCGTTGTTTCTATGGAAGGTAGATTATCCGTATAATGTATTCGAACAATGAGTCGGAAACCTGATAACAGACAAAGCCAGGTGCGGATGAAGCAGCGCCTTCAGTGGGCGTTGTATCTGTCGTGCGCGGCTCTTATTGTGGCCGGGTGGGCTGTGTCACGCAATACAAAGACAGCTGCGAAGCCCCGGCATACAAGTGTTGACGGCGATATGATAGAGCGCCTTACTGAGGTCAGGATGCCGGACGGCATAACATCCGAATTGCTGTCATATGTCGGTTTTACCGTAAACTTCAATAACGACATGCACCAGCCGAACTATGTCGTATGGGAGCTGAAAGCCTCTGAAGCTGATGGTGACGAAAGCCGCAAAAGCAAGTTCTTGACCGACTACCGCGTGCAGGGATGTGCTGCTGACGCCGATTATCGGCGTTCTGGGTTTGACCGCGGACACATGGCGCCTGCGGGCGACATGAAGTGGAGCGCGGAGGCAATGACCGATTGTTTCTACTTTACCAATATATCGCCCCAGGACGGTAAACTCAATTCAGGTGCCTGGAACAAGCTTGAAGCAAAATGCCGGCAGTGGGCCCGGCGTGACTCGTCACTGATAATTGTCTGCGGCCCGATACTCTCGGACGAACTGACCCAGACTATCGGAGCAACCGCAATTCCGGTGCCGAAACGCTTTTTTAAGGTGGTTCTTGCTCCTTACGCCAATCCTCAGAGGGCGATTGGTTTTATTATGAATAACGGGTACGTCGAAGGCGGAATGCAGGCCGCCGCCGTCCCGGTAGACGAAGTCGAGCGTATAACCGGCTTTGATTTTTTCAGCGCGCTGCCCGACTCAGTTGAAAACATAATTGAAGCACAATGCAAATTCAGTCAATGGACATTGGCGCAATGAACGTCAATGACACAATCTGCGCGATTTCAACGCCGCACGGGGTGGGGGGGATTGCTGTAATACGCGTCTCAGGTACAGATGCGCTCCCTGTCACCCAAAAAATATGGAAAGGCCGGAGACTTACCGACATGAAGACGCATACGGCCCACTTCGGCCATGTGACCACTGAAAGCGGCGCCCCTCTGGACCAGGCCGTACTGACAGTATTCAGAGGCCCGGGATCTTATACCGGCGAAGACATTGTCGAGATATCTGTGCATGGGTCAGTATATGTGCAGGAGCGTCTGCTGCAGGCATTGTGTGCGTCAGGAGCGCGCCTTGCCGAGCCAGGCGAATACACGCGTCGTGCTTTTGCTGCAGCGAAAATCGACCTTATACAGGCTGAAAGCATTGCCGATATCCTGTCGGCACGCACTGAAGCCGCTCACACGCTTGCTATGGCGCAGCTGCGGGGAGGAGTGTCTGATACCATAAATAATCTGCGGCAGAAACTGATAGATTTGGCGGCTCTTCTGGAACTCGAACTCGACTTTTCGGAAGAAGACGTTGAATTTGCGTCGCGCCAAAGCCTTATCTGCACGGCAGAGGAAGTATGTCGGCAGGTAAACTCATTGCACGATTCGTTTCGGACTGGCGATGCTATCAAAAACGGAATTCCTATAGCCATAACGGGTCCGACCAATGCGGGCAAATCGTCGCTTCTGAATGCACTTACGGGTGATGACCGCGCTATTGTCAGCGACATACATGGAACTACACGGGACATAGTGGAGGACACTATCATCATTGGAGGTACAGCCTTCAGGTTGATGGATACCGCCGGACTGCGTGAAACAGATGACCCGATTGAATTGTTGGGAATCGAGCGCTCGCGCAATGCCTTGAACAAGGCCATGATAATATTGGATGTACAATCACCCGACACCGAAGTCATTCCTACCGGCGATATCCCCATCGATACTCCGGTTATTCATATACATAACAAATGTGACCTGCTGGAGCAGCTTCCCGTAAATACCGACTCCGACATATACATTTCCACCAAGACCGGACAAGGCATCGATGTGCTCAGACAAGCACTTAAACGAATGACTGACCGGATGCTGGGTGTCGCCGACGTCACCCCAATCAGCAACCTCCGTCATCGCGAAACTCTCGCCGCCGCCGCCAAGACAGCCGCCGAAGTTCTTGAAGCCCTCCGTGCCGACCTTCCCGGCGTACTCGTCGCCCAACCCCTACGCGAAACCATCCGCCACCTCAGCACCCTCACCGGCGCCATAACTGACTCCACCCTCCTCCAAACCATCTTTTCTCGCTACTGCATCGGCAAATGAAGCCCGATTAACAACAGTCAACAACAATCACAAATAAGTGTCAAGGCGTTCATTCAGAGCGCCTTTTCTCATATCCGGAAATCACGATTTTAGTTGGTGGAACCCGTTTCCACCTATTATTCACTCCATTTTTGAACCATATTTGTTGCG
>CAZETN010000174.1:0-3477 GCA_964514475.1 uncultured Bacteroides sp. | reverse complement strand
TGATACCGGGTCTGTGTGCGGGGTGGAAAAACGCGGTGCTTCGGTTGGCAGGGGCTTACACCGGAGACACTGAGGGTTTGCCCTGCCGGCCGGTGCGTCCGCCACCTTCGCCGGCGCAGATGCTGTTGGCCATTTTTACTGCCAGGGTAATGTGCGAGCAGATGTGGTCGTCGCCGACAAGGTGGTTGATGCCGGCATGTACCAATGCGGCGCGCACATTGTCTTTTACTCCGGAGAGCACGATATGTATGCCCTCCTGACGCGACGAGCGGATGAGGGTCTCGAGGTTGTGCAGGCCGGTGGAGTCGATAAACGGCACTTTGCGCATGCGTATTATACGTACCAGGGGTTTGGGACCGAGAGTATTGCGCATGAGTTCGTCGAATTTGGTGGCCACGCCGAAGAAGAAGGGACCGTTGATTTCGTAAACCTCGACTCCGTCGCTGACGTCAAGCACTTCGTGGTGTGTCATTTCGGAGTTTTCGTCCACCTCGAGCTGTCCCGAGTATGCCTTGATTTCGGTATTCTCCATAATGCGGCGCAGGAACAGGATAATGGCCAGCAACAGTCCGATTTCGATGGCGATGGTAAGGTCGAAGACCACGGTGAGCAGGAAGGTGACGGCCAGTACCACGATGTCGCTCTTGGGGTTGTGCAGCAGCGAGCGTATCGTGCGCCAGCCGCTCATGTTGTAGCTGACCACAATCAGCACGGCGGCCAGGCATGTCATGGGTATGAGGTTGATGAGCGGCATAAGGAACATGAAAATCAGCAGCAGCACGCCTGCGTGTACCAGGCCGGCGACGGGGGTGCGTCCGCCGTTGGTGATGTTAGTCATGGTGCGTGCTATGGCACCAGTGACGGGTATGCCCCCGAAGAAGGGGACGACGATGTTGGCCAGACCCTGACCTATAAGCTCGGTGTTGCTGTTGGTGTGTGTGCCTGTGACGCCGTCAGCGACGGTGGCTGACAGCAGTGACTCGATGGCGCCGAGGATGGCGATGGTGAACGCCGAGGGCAGAAGCAGGTTGATGGTGGACATGTTAAGCTCGAAGCCGTGGGGCTGTGGAATGTCGGTGGACATGGAGCCGAAGCGGTCGCCGATGGTCTCGACCTGCAGGCCGGGAATGAGCGCTGTGGCGGCTGTGACGACAATGATGGCCGTCAGGGCGCCGGGCAGGCGTCGCGAGATGCGCGGTGTCAGCACTATGATTGCCAGCGAGGCCAGACCTACGAGCAGCGTCAGGACGTCAGTATTGCCGAAGTTGGAGATGTATGCGCCCCATTTGGGGATGAATGCGCCGGGTACGTTTGTCAGGCCCAGCCCGAAGAAGTCGTTCATCTGTGTAGAGAATATCGTTACGGCTATGCCGGCGGTAAATCCTACGACGATGGGATAGGGAATGAACTTGATGACGGTGCCGAGCCTGAAAAAACCGAGAGCCACCAGTATCATTCCGGCCATCAGTGTGGACACCGCCAGCCCCTCGAGGCCGTAGTTGGCGATGATGCTGTATACGATGACGATGAAAGCTCCCGTCGGGCCCCCGATCTGTACCGAGCAGCCGCCGCAGGCTGACACTATGAAGCCGCCGATGATGGCAGTGACGAGGCCCACTGTGGGGCTGACGCCGCTGGCGATACCGAATGCGATGGCGAGCGGCAGAGCCACTATGCCGACCACTATGCCGGCGACGGCATCGGACGTAAACCGCGAAAACGAATAGTCACGCAATGCCGAAACCAGTTTCGGCCTGAAATCAATCTTACTGTAAAAGTTCATTGTACCTGTTGTTTTACCTTAAAGTAGGTTTCAAAAACTAATTATATCAGGTAAACACGTATACTTATGTGGTTCAGAAGTCTCATATATGCCTTTTCGGGGTTTTCATGCAGGCTCCCAACTGGCCGGGTATCTTCATTCAAACACCAAAACAACCTCATGATACGTTCAAAATCACCATAAGCAGATTTTTTAGCTTACCTAATGGCCGTCGCGTCATCATCACGATGCATAGCGTGTCAGTGGCCGTCTGTTTCTTAACAGGCCGCAAAATTAGTAAAAAAATCTGAAAAACACCAAGGCTCCCGTTCAGCCTTTTTTGGTATTTTCGCACAAAAATTACTAACTTTGGTGGCTGAAGGGGGATTTTTCAGGCCCCCGTGAATACTGAATATGAATATCGCAGTTGCCGGAACAGGCTATGTGGGCATGAGTATCGCCACACTGCTGGCTCAGCACAACAGTGTCACGGCTGTGGACGTAGTGCCCGAAAAGGTAGACAAAATAAACAGGCGCGAATCGCCCATACAGGACGAATATATCGAAGAGTATCTGTCCTCCAGGCCTTTGTGCCTGCGCGCCACCCTGGACGGAGCCGCCGCCTACGCCGCCGCCGACCTGGTGGTGATAGCAGCCCCCACCAACTACGATCCCGTAGCCAATTACTTTGATACACACTGCATCGAGGATGTCATAGACCTTGTGCTGAGCGTCAATCCCGAGGCGGTGATGGTAATCAAAAGCACCATTCCCGTGGGATACTGCCGCAGTCTGTATCTGCGCTACGCCCGCCGCGGGGTAAGACGGCTTAATCTGCTGTTCTCGCCCGAGTTTCTGCGCGAGAGCAAAGCCCTGTACGACAACCTCTATCCCAGCCGTATCATAGTGGGAGTGCCGCGGATGCTCAAGGGCGAATCCTTCAGCGCCGAAAACAATGCCATCGCTGCATTGGCCGACCTGCCCCGTCTGCACGACACAGCACGTGTGTTCGCCGGCCTGCTGCGTCAGGGCGCCATCAAAGCCGATATTCCCACCCTGTTCATGGGCACCAAGGAGGCCGAGGCCGTAAAGCTGTTCGCAAACACATATCTGGCGCTGAGGGTGAGCTACTTCAACGAACTGGACACGTACGCCGAGGTCAAGGGGCTGGACTCGCGGGCCATTATCGAAGGCATCGGCCTGGATCCGCGCATCGGAATGCATTACAACAACCCCTCGTTCGGTTACGGCGGATACTGCCTGCCCAAGGATTCGAAACAGCTGCTGGCAAATTATGCCGACGTGCCCCAGAACATGATGAGCGCCATTGTCGAGAGTAACCGCACCCGCAAGGACTTCATAGCCGACCAGGTGCTCAAAAAGGCCGGTTACTACGACTACTTCACACAGGGCCAGTTTGACCCGTCGGGCGAGAAGCACTGCATAATAGGCGTATATCGCCTTACCATGAAATCGCACAGCGACAACTTCAGGCAGTCGTCCATACAGGTGCCGGGGTGATTGTTTGCGAGCCTTCGCTTGCCGATGGCTCGACATTCTTCGGACGCCGAGTGGTCAACGCTCTTGACCGTTTCAAGAGTCTGTCGCTGGCCATCGTCGCCAACCGGTACGACAGCGCCCTTGACGACGTGGCCCACAAGGTGTACACCCGCGATATCTTCCGCCGCGACTGATTCGTCTTCCGAACCGTCCCC
>CAZETN010000173.1:0-3509 GCA_964514475.1 uncultured Bacteroides sp. | reverse complement strand
CGGCGAATATCGTTCGGGACGTCTGCCCAAGGAATTCCTGCCCCTGCAGTCAGGCGTGGGCAATGTGGCGAACGCCGTGCTTTACGGACTGGCCGAGGCCGACGAGCTGCCCAGCTTCATGATGTACACCGAGGTCATACAGGACGCCGTGCTCGAACTGCTCAAACGCGGCAAGTGCACTTTCGCCTCGACATGCTCGATGACATTCAGCGACTCCACCGAGGCCGAGCTGTTCTCGAACATGGACTTCTTCCACGACAAAATCGTGATGCGCCCCGCCGAAATCTCGAATAACCCCGAGGTTATCCGCCGTCTTGGCGTGATAGCTATGAATACAGCCCTCGAGGCCGACATCTTCGGCGCAGTCAACTCGTCGCACGTGCTCGGCGTCAAGATGATGAACGGCATCGGCGGTTCGGGTGACTTCGCCCGCAACGGCTACATCTCAATATTCTCGTGCCCCTCCGTATCGAAAGGCGGCCTGATTTCGAATATCGTGCCCATGGTTACACACACCGACTCGTCGGAGCACTCGGTGGATGTCCTCGTCACCGACCAGGGTATCGCCGACCTGCGCGGCACCGATCCCGTACAGCGTGCCGAGCGCATTATCGAAAACTGCGCGCACCCCGATTACCGTCCCCTGCTGCGCGAGTATCTGCGCATGGGCAAATACGGTCAGACACCCCATACACTGCAGGCAGCTTTCGCCTTCCACACCGCCTTCAACGAAACCGGCGACATGCGTAACGCCGACTTCTCGAAGTACATGAAGTAAAAAAAGTATCGACCGGGCTCCGGGCAGTCAGGCTGTTCCCGGTCGCTCCATACCACTGAATAACACGACCCTGCCCTGAATTATAGAGGGGTAGGGTCGCGGTTATTAGACACGAACCGATACAGTCGTACCCGGTTCTTAAGTAAGTATTTTTAACCAAGTAAGCTCAGAAACTCAGGTAAACTGATTTCTTCAGCTTACAGCCGTCATCACTTCTCCTCATCCCCCCCATAAGAAATGGCCAACACGATTGACATGACAGGCGGCGGCAACCTTACCCGCAAGATTATTATGTTTGCTCTGCCGCTGATGGCGAGCGGTATCGTTCAGCAGTCGTTCAATGCCATGGACGTGGCGGTAGTCGGCAAATTCGTTGGCGCACACGCGCTTGCCGCCGTCGGTGCCAACGGTCCCGTCATCGGCTTGCTTGTCAACCTGTTCATCGGCATCTCGGTGGGTGCCAATGTTGTGATTGCAACCTGCATCGGCCAGCGTAACCGCCGTGATGTCGGCCGCGCCGTATCCACATCGGCCATTGTAGCCCTTGTGGGGGGATTTGCCATGCTGCTGCTCGGCGTCACCGTCACCGCGCCCATACTTGAAATGCTGGAGACGCCGGCGAATATCATTGACGACGCTGCCGGATACCTGCGCATATTCTCGCTGGGCTTTCCGGCCATGATGGTATATAACTTCGGCAATGCCATACTTCGCTCCACCGGCGATACAAAAAGACCGTTCTACTGGCTTGTGATAGGCGGCCTTGTCAACGTCACCCTCAACCTGTTTCTGGTGCTTGTCTGCGGCATGGGCGTACACGGCGTGGCCATAGCCACCGTCGTGGCCAACTGCGTGTCCGCATCGGGCATAGTGATGATTCTCGTGCGCGAAAAGTCGGACATACACCTTGATATCCGCGCACTCAAGGTATGGCGTGCGCAGCTGCGCAAGATACTGCAGATAGGTGTGCCCGCCGGTCTGCAGGGCATGGTGTTCGCCCTGTCAAACGTATTTATCCAGAGCGCAATCAACAGGTTTGGCTCCGAAGCGGTAGCAGGCTCGGCCGCGGCAATCACATTCGAGCTTTACTGTTATTTTGTCATATCGTCGTTCGTGCAGGCTGCGGTAGCCTTTATGTCTCAGAATTACGGCGCAGGCGAGTATCACCGCTGCAAGGTAATATACCGGCGTTGTCTGCTGCTGGCGATGGGATGTTGCGCGGCTTTCAACTTTCTTATCATCTGTTTCCATTCCGAGTGTCTGAGTCTGTTCACCAGCGATCCCCGGGCGCTGCAGTTCGCCACCGAAAGGTTGTTGACCGTCCTCGCATTCCAGTGGGTGGCGTCCACTTACGAAGTTTCGGCAGGCGCCATGCGTTCGGTCGGTTATTCGCTGACGCCGACCATAATCATCATCGCCGGTACATGCGTCGTACGCATAGCCTGGGTGCATCTGCGTCATTTCACCGACTTTACCCAGCTGTTGGTGATTTATCCCATATCGTGGGCGCTGACCGGTGTCTGTGTCACCATAGCCTGGTTTGTTGTCGCACGACGCACCCTGCATAGCCGTCAGCCGGCACCGCAAGGCGACAAAACGGCGTAAATGCTGGAGGCTGTTCCGGATTTTTTTCATAAAAAGCTCGCATTCGTGCAACAAATCTGCGTTTGCAGGCATTTTATTCTGAAAAAAAGATCAGGAATACATGAATACAGTAATTTGGCAGCCCGACCACCTCGGTGACGGCTTTGAAATGACCTATGTTGAGCATCCGGCCGATTACAGTGGCGCAGTGCGGAGTACGGTGATACGGAAGAAGGCCGCGCACCCCACTGGCAAGGCGATATTGTATGTACACGGTTTCAGCGACTACTTTCTGCAGAAAGAGATGGCGCTGATGTTCGCCGGTCACGGGTATGACTTTTATGCCGTGGACCTGCGCAAGTACGGACGGTCGCTGACCGACGGACAGAAAATGTTTCAGGTCAGGGACTTGCACGAGTACTTCCCCGACATCGACAGCGCGGTCGGTATTATAGCCGCAGACGGAAACGGGGCGATTGCGCTTCTGGGCCATTCGACGGGTGGCCTGACCACCTCGCTGTATATGTCCGAAAATCCTTCGCCTCTTATCAGAGTGCTGATGCTCAACAGCCCGTTTCTTGACTGGAATATGCCTCCTTTCATGAAAAAGGTCGTGATGCCTGTTGCCGGCGCCCTCGGATGCCTGTTTCCGGACATAAGGGTGCCCCAGAAGCCCGATGCGGGATATGCCGGGACACTGTCCGACCGTCACAACGGCGAATGGAGCTATCGCGAGGACTGGAAACCCGATGTGCTCCCTGATCCCGACCTGGGATGGATACACGCCATACAGATGGCTCAGCGGCAGTTGCGTCACCGGCATGTGCACGTTCCCGTGCTGCTGATGCACTCCTCGGAGTCAGTGCGGAAGGGCGACCCGAAAGAGAAGTATTTCCGGGCCGACGCCATACTTGATGTGCGTACAATATCCTATTACGGTAACCGCCTCGGGTCAGACGTCACCGAGGTAACTTTCGACGATGGGCTTCACGACCTGGCTCTTTCGCGCAAGGCGGTCCGCGAACAGATGTACAAGACCATGCTCAGGTGGCTTCAGGTAAAATTCGAGGCACTCTGAAAGAAGGAACCCGCATATCGCAGATTCTACCTGCAAGTGCAAAATTAGGCAATAAATTTGAAGAACTCA
>CAZETN010000172.1:0-3518 GCA_964514475.1 uncultured Bacteroides sp. | reverse complement strand
GACCGAGAACGAGAATGGCGGCATCGAACAGCAGGAGCAACATGCTTCTAAAACCTGCAAGGGGCGTCAGCCACTCCTCGAGGATGAACGGGGAGCAGGTGACGGCCCAGAAGGTTATGCAGAATGTGCGGAATATAAAGTTGTTGCGATGAATCATCGTCGGTGAACGGTCAATAATGGAGAGGGAAGGCGGGTGCGGAGCGTGGCGCAGTGGCGCTTACTTGCTTTTTTTCGAGCTGTCGTGGCCGTAGCCGTAACCGTAGCCGGTCTTCGAGCGCAGCACGACGCCGTTGAGCACGAGCGAGACGCGCGGCAGACGTTTGTCTTTGGCAAGGTCGTTGACAAACTCGATGTCGCGGTGGGTGGTGAAGTTGGCGCGGGTCACGTATATGGTCATGTCGGCCATGGACGCGAGGGCGAGTGTATCGCTCACCATACCGACGGGAGCCGAGTCGACGATGATGTAGTCGTACATGCCGCGCAGTTTCTCGAAGAAGTGGACGGTTGCCTGCGATGTAAGCAGTTCGTTGGGGTTGGGGGGCACGGGACCGGCCAGGATGACGTCGCAGCCCGGGGTACGCGGCGATTTTATAATCAGGCTGTTGAGCGAGTCGGTGGGATTTGCCAGATAGTTCGTCACGCCTGTGGGATGCGATATGCCCAGATATTCGCCCAACCGGGGTTTGCGTATATCCATGCCCACGAGCAACACCTTTTTGCCGGCGAGAGCCAGCGAAGCGGCCAGGTTGACGGATATGAACGATTTGCCCTCGCCCGAACGGGTCGACGTGACAATGATTACATTCGAGGGCTTGTTGCACATGAACTGCAGGTTGGAGCGCACCATGCGGAAGAGCTCGGCTGTCGACGAAGTGTTGTCGGTCTCGACCACGAGACTCTGTCCGGTGTTGTCGTTGCATATCTCGCCGAGTACGGGAACATCCGAGAGTTTGCGCAGGTCATCGCTGGTGTCGACTTTGGTGCGGAACAGGCTGCGCAGATACAGGAGTATCATCGGGATAATAATACCCAGGAAGAGAGCGATGGCCAGAATTATGCGCTTTTTCATGCTCACCGGTTCGGAAAGGGTATAGGCCTGATCGACGATGCGGCCCTTGGGAAGGGCGTTTGCTATCATCATGGCCGTCTCCTCGCGGCGCTGGAGCAAAAAGATGTAGAGCTCCTGTTTCACGGCCTGCTGACGCTTGAGGCCAAGGAACTCGCGCTCCTGGGCCGGAACGTTGCCCAGACGGGTCATCGAGGCATTGAGGCGCTGACGTGCCTCGCGTATCGATACCAGCGAGGTCTGATAGGCTTTTTCGAGCGATTCGTTGATGACGGCGCGTGTCGAGTTAATCTGTTCGTCGAGCTGACGCAGGGCGGCGTTGTCCTTTTTGGCGTTCTTTGCCAGTTGCATGCGCCAGATTACAAGGTCGTTGTAGCTCTTTATTGAGTTTGAGACGGCGCCGATTTCGCCGGTTACGGGTATCAGTTCGTAGGCGTTTTCGGGTTTGCTCAGAAAGTCGCGGGTCATGCGGATAAGCTCGCTCTGTGTCTCGGCGGCTACCAGAGCGTTGTCGGCGGTGCCGCGGACCTTCATGTTGTACTCGGCCTCGGCTGCCACATCGGTGATGCCGCGCTGGTTTTTATACGACTGTATGTCTTTTTCGGCGTCGGCGAGGTCACCCGAAATCAGCGCCAGACGTTCGTTTATGAACTTCTGGGTCTTCTCGCCCTGAGCGTTCTGGTAGGCAACTGTGCGGCGGTTGTAGTTGTCCATTATTTCGTCGAGGACAGCGGTGCCGTAAGCAGGGTTGTCGGTGACGATGGCCATTTCCACCATATTGGACTTGCGTGAGGCTTTTGAGCTGGAGACAACTTCGGCGAGGCCCTCGGCGGCGATGTCGTAGCCGCTGACAGTGATTGTCGACTTGACCTTTTTGCCCTTGGGGTAGGTGTCGGTTGCCTTCAGGGTGAAGTCGCCGTATTTGGTCTTTAGTACGGCAGGCAGCGTGCAGTCGTCGTAGGATGCGATTTTCTTGCCCTTGCAGTATACTTTTACGTCGGCTATGCCTTTCTTGTCTGTGCTGACCTTGAAGGACAGGGACGTGCGCAGTGTGTCGAGCAGGCCCGGGGCGGCGTAGATATCGAGGGGATAGTCGGGGTAATGGAGGCTTTTCTTGAGGAAGCCGTCCTTTACGATGTGCTCTTTGTAGACACCCAGATCGCGGGCCACGTCGCGCAGCACGGTGTGCGATGATATTACATAAACCTCGTCCTCGACGTTGGCACGCGAACCGAACAGGTCTCCGATTCCGGACATGGCCGTGAATGAGCCGGTATTGTCATCCGAGACGATGACATTGGCCCGTACCAGATATCTGGCATTGTGTGTCCTGACGTATACAAAGGCTATCGTCAGGCATAATATTACGGATATGGCAAACCACCACCAGTGTGTGCGGTACGATAGGAGCAGCGATTTTATGTCGAAGAATTCGGACTTGTCTTTCTGGGCCATGATCGGATGTTGTTATTTTACGGTAAGGGCGATTACGAGCGACGCGATGACGGAGCAGCCGCTGACGATTGTTGAAATCACCGAAAGCTTGTAGGCGTTGTTCTGGTTGTACTTGGAGTTGTCCTCACGGATGCAGTTTGGCTCGACATAGACGTAGTCGTTCTGCTGCAGGTAGAAGTAGGGGTCGGACAGCATCTCGGACGAGTTGAGGTCGAAGCGGTGTGCCACGCGCTTTCCGTTTTCTTCGCGGATAAGGAGCACGTTGTTGCGCTCGCCGAATTCGGTGAGGTCGCCGGCCGCGCTGAGCGCGTCGAGTATGGAATACCGTTCGGTGGTCACGCGCTGGGGACCGGGATTTTTCACTTCGCCGGCTACGTTGACCTTGAAGTTCATCAGGCGCACGATTACGTTGGGGTCGATGACGTCGCGGCTAACCAGTTCGGTGACTTTGTCGCGCACCTGCTCGCATGTTAGTCCGGCCACGTGTATCTTGCCGATTATGGGCATTATTATGTCGCCTTTGTCGTCGACGAGGTAGGTCTGCAGCTGCGGAGTGGTTGCCTTGAGGCCGTAGTCGGCGGTAGCCGGGTTTGTCATGGGCAGGTTATAGGGGGCGGTGGCGGCTGCGTTGAACGATGTCACCATTATATACAGCTCGTCGTCGGGCTGAATTTTGGATGAGTATCCGTTGACCGATTCAATCACGGTCTGGTTAACGATGAGCGAGTCGATGTCGTTGAAGTATGGGAGTGGCGACCGTTTGGTCGAGCATGATGAGGCAGCCAGCATTACTGTGGCCGCGATCACTGTATTGCGCAGTAAAGTTCTGATATTCATTTAACAGTTGGTGTTTCGAGGTATGCGGTGGCATTGTAGGCCGTTTTTATAACGCTGAGGTGATGGCCTTTATTATACAAGTGTAAAAATAAATGTACAAATGTGAATACGAAAGATTCCAATAAGAAGTGCAACGGCCCTTTCCTCACTCCTCCTCAGG
>CAZETN010000171.1:0-3564 GCA_964514475.1 uncultured Bacteroides sp. | reverse complement strand
CTATCTCGATATTCCGGTACGTGAACTGCCGCTGATAAAGGAGGGCGCCGATTTTGTACGCGCCGACGGAATGGTGTTTCCCAACAGCCGTCTTACCACGCCGGCCGACCCTTCGGTTTCGTATGCCTATTGCTCGGACACCATGTTCAGCACCGCGGTAGCACGCTCGGTACAGGGTGTGGGCCTGCTGTATCACGAAGCCACATACGGCAGCGACCTCGCCGCCGTCGCCGCCGAACGTGGCCACAGCACCGCGGCTCAGGCTGCCGAAACGGCACGTCTGGCCGAGGCACGGCGTCTGCTCATCGGACACTACTCGGCACGTTACGACGACACCGAAGGCCTTTTGCGGCAGGCACGGGAAATTTTTCCGGACACCGATGCCGCCTACGAGGGTATGGTGGTAGACCTGAACTGAACCGGTAATCTTATCAGACCATGATTGAGAACAACGACATATACTATATGCGCCTTGCCCTGCGGCAGGCCATGCAGGCGGCACATGAAGGCGAAGTGCCCATAGGCGCCGTAATCGTCTGCGACGGACATGTAATAGGCGAAGGACACAACATGACCGAAGCTCTGCGCGATGTCACCGCTCACGCCGAAATGCTGGCGATAACATCGGCTGTAGCCGAAACCAGCGGCAAATACCTGAGCGACTGCACGCTGTATGTCACCGTTGAGCCATGCCTGATGTGCGCCGGAGCCATAGCCTGGAGCCAGCTGCGACGCATCGTCATCGGCGCGCCCGACCCCAAGCGCGGTTACTCCACATACGTAAGCCGACAACCTTTTCATCCGCGTGCCGAAATCGTGACCGGTGTCCTTGCCGACGAATGCGGACAACTGGTTCGCGAGTTTTTTCGCAAAAAACGGTAAGACCGGGCGACACCGGGGCAGACAGATATATGACGGATGTGTCCGGCGTGCGATATCAGGCACACCGGACACATCCGTCACTTAAAAAAGCGGGTCAGCCTGTCACTGCCCCTCCTCGGGCAGTTCTTCGGCGTCGGCGTCCTCGTCCCAGTCGTATTCGGCGTCCCAGCTGTCGGGATCGATCGACTGCAGGTCCTCGCCTTCCGCATCGTCTTCGTCGGCAACGGGTTCGGGCGCAAAGACAAACTCATCCTCTTCGCGCACGCGGTGATGACCGTCAAGCGGCCTGTGCACGATGTCGGGAGTAGCCAGGCGGTTAGCATCGTCGGTAATCGCACGCCAGAGTACATCCTTCAGCTCGGTAAGACCCTGGCCCGTAACGGACGAGATAAATACATGAGGAATATCCTCGGGGAGGGTGGCGGCTATGGCTTCCATCAGTTCCTCATCAAGCATGTCCGACTTGGATATGGCCAGAATTCTGTGCTTGTCCATGAGCTGAGGGTTGAACTGCTGAAGCTCGTTGAGCAGGATATTGTATTCGGCAACTATATCGTCTGCGTCGGCGGGGACCATAAACAGCAACACAGCGTTACGCTCGATGTGGCGCAGAAACCTCAGGCCAAGCCCCTTGCCCTCCGAGGCTCCCTCGATGATACCGGGGATATCGGCCATGACGAACGAGCGGTTGTCGCGATAGCTTACGATGCCCAGCTGAGGCTCCATAGTAGTAAAGGGATAGTCGGCGATTTTAGGCCGAGCCGCAGACAGCGCGGACAGCAAGGTAGACTTGCCGGCGTTCGGAAAGCCCACCAGTCCGACGTCGGCCAACAGTTTCAGTTCGAGTATTATGCTTTTTTCGACACTCGGTTCGCCGGGCTGGGCGTAGCGTGGCGTGCGGTTGGTGGCGCTCTTGAAGTGCCAGTTACCCAGTCCGCCGCGACCGCCTTTGAGCAGTTTCACCTCCTCGCCGTCATCGCGCACCTCGGTCAGGTACTCGCCGGTTTCGGCATCGAAGACGACGGTGCCGCATGGTACGTCGACGATTACATCCTCACCGTCCTTGCCGAACGAGCGGCCGCCGGAACCGCTTTGGCCGTTGCCGGCGAATATGTGGCGGCGGAACTTAAGCGGAAGCAGTGTCCACATGTTTTTGTTGCCGCGCAGAATTATATGACCTCCGCGGCCGCCGTCACCGCCGTCCGGACCGCCTTTGGGTATGTATTTCGCGCGATAGAAATGGCGCGAGCCGGCACCGCCCTTGCCCGAGCGGCACAATATCTTCACGTAGTCTATAAAATTTGAGTCTGCCATAGTTTTATGTTAGTAATATTACAACACACGCGGGGGTGCGGTTGTTTGTGACGCTGTGTCACTTGCTTTGCTCGAGGTTACGGTGGTGCCGCATCAGCTGGGCCGCCTGGGCGAAGTCGGCAGGGCTGCCGACATCGAGCCACGTACCGTTAACCGGCTGATAGACGACGCGACCGCCCCCCGCAATGGTGTCGGCGATGAGGTCGGTGGCGTCCGTGCGTGTGTCAGCCCTAAGGCCGCGCAGGATGCGGTTGGCGAACACATATATGCCCGCGTTGGCGAAGTAAGAGTACGACGGTTTTTCCTCAATGCCTGTAACAGTCTGCCCATCGGTGGTGATGATCGCGAACGGCACGGACACCTGATAAGGTATCACGGCCATAGTGATGTCGGCGCGTTCGGCAATATGGCGCAGGTAAAGCTCCTCGAATGACACGGTGGTTATGAGGTCGGAGTTCATTACAAGTGTATCGCCGTCAGCCGGAATGTCGACCAGAGCCGCGCTTCCGATGGTGCCAAGCGGCTGCGTCTCGGTCACGCACTTTACCTGTACGCCGCACACCGGCACGGCGAAATGCTCGTGTATTTTTTCAGCAAGATAACGTGTCGTCACGGTTATGTCACTGACTCCACAGGCTGCCAGCGCCCCGATATTGTAGTCGATGATGGCGCGTCCCTCGATCTGCAGCAGGGGCTTGGGTGTCGTCAGCGTCATGGGACGCAGCCGCTCGCCCTTTCCGCCGGCCATAAGTATGGCACGCAGAGGCAGGCGCGTGCGCGTAGAGCGCAGGTCCACCACATCCACTATATCTCCGGCTTTGTCGACTACGGGCACTATTGTAATTCCGCACTGGCGCAGCTCCCTGAGCTTAGGCACATTGTCCTGTTGGGCCGCCGGAGCTGCCACAGCCCGGGGCGGTGTGTGCATGGCCTCGGCGACTGACGCTTCCAAAGCCACCCCACGCAACAGGGCACGGCGCACATCACCGTCGGTAAGCGAGCCTAACAGCCTCATGCCGTCCGTGACGAAGAGCGTCATCGCTCCCGAACCGGACAAGGTGTTGATAGCCGCGAGTGCCTCACGCACTGTGCATGTATGCTGTATGATATGTTTCTGTATATCCATGAATTCCGGTTTTTACGGTTTTTCGGCGGCGGCCACAGCCTCGGCCACCATCCAGTCGGTGGGCGTATCGAGGTCGACCGACCGCGATGCCGGCATAGGCGACGGCAAACGCCGCGCAAAGGCACCAAGAGGCATTTTGCGCAACGACTCCGGATTAATCACGTAAACCGCGCCATTGTACTCCCACACCTTCGGGCAGTCCTGACGGCGTGTATACATGCCGTCACCCTTGCTGATGTGCA
>CAZETN010000170.1:0-3573 GCA_964514475.1 uncultured Bacteroides sp. | reverse complement strand
TGTAATACGGATTAGAAGCGGCTTCGCAGACGCTCACCACCATATCGACCTGCGACGTGTACAGGTCAAGTGCCCGCCGTACATCGGCGGCAGTGCGCAGCGGCGATGTAGGCTGCAGAAGCACCACACAGTCGTAAGCGATACCGTGACTGTCGGCCCAGTCCATTACATCAAGCATAACCTCGCGGCTCCCCACGCTGTCACCGCCCAGAACAGCGGGGCGGGTATACGGCACCGGCAGTCCGTGTTCGCGCGACACGGCGGCGATTGCCGGGTCGTCAGTGCTGACTATGATATGGGCGTCGTCGGCGCCAAGCGCACGGGCGCAGTCTATCGAGTATATTATCAGCGGTTTGCCGCAGAACGGCCGTATGTTCTTATGGGGAATACCCTTGCTGCCTCCGCGGGCCGGTATGATATACAGCGGGTTCAGAGTCTGAGTCATTTCGACAGGGTTACAAAATGTTTGGGCCGGTTGAGACGCGGCATGGCGGTCATGATGGCGTCGACCATGATCTGTACCGTGTCCGGCTTATAGTGGGGGTTCACGGCCGCCAGCGCGCGACGGCGCCCTTCGGGCGACAGAGCAAGCGCGATTGTGGCGGCAATGTCGTCGGCATCGTCGGCGCAGTGCAGAACCGAGGCACTGCAAAGACGGCCCGACTGGCGGATGCCGATGTCGACGGTAGGGATATGCATGGAAGGCACCTCGACTATTCCGCTCGAGCTGTTGCCGACCACTGCGGCGACACAGCGCAATGCCGACAGGTAGCGCTTCATGCCCAGCGACGGCACGGCCAGCACACGGTCACGGTTGGCGCGGGCGTAATCGTCGACGAGTGCCGCTATGGCCTCGCCGCCGGCGTCGTTATTGGGATGGGTGATTATCACACGGCTGCGCGGAAAGCGGTCCAGAGCGGCCAGAAGTTCAAAGAACAGTGTCTGCGGCTCGCGCCTGTCAAGAGTGGCCGGGTGGTATGTCACCAGCAGTGATGATGCGGGGTCCAGAGTAAATCCGCCTAACGACGCTTCGAGTTCGGTCCGGGACAGCAAGGGCTGGTGCATGATGTTCCATACGCCCAATGCGCCTGTAACGACTACCGAGGCCGGGTCCTCGCCCATCTGTATTATACGGCGCCCGGCCTCGTCCGTCTCGCACAGATGCAGCGAGGCTATCTTGGTGATGGCATGCCTCATGGCATCGTCGATAGCCCCCTCGCTGACAGTGCCGCCGGCGATATGTATGACAGGGACACGCATTACGGCAGCCGCCGAGGCCGCCGCCAGCATCTCGGACCGATCACCCAAAATCACCACGGCCTCTGGTCGGGTCCTGTCGAGGTATGCGGCAAAACCGTCGAGCATCAGCGCCATCGCGCGGGCTTTGTCGTACTCGCTGTCACCGCCGGTATCAGTAGGGATGCGGCAGTCGACATCGAAACCGGCATCCTCGATTTCGCTGACAGTCATGCCGCAGCGTTGCGACAGATGCATGTTGGCCGCGACAATCCGCACCGACACACCGGGAGTTCGGCGCAAAGCCCCGGCCAGGGGCGTCAGCAGCCCCCAGTCGGCGCGTGTGGATGTAAGTATGCAGATCTGCGGCATATTTTGGGTGGTCAGCGCAATGGTTTACCTTACGAGTTTTTCGGCGTCGGCATAGTCCATCTGTTTAAGAGGGACAGGGGTTACATCGGGATCGATTTTCGAGTCATCGTAAGCCGATGCGGGATAAATGCCCTTGGCTATGACAACGTCGCGGGGCACTACAAAGTAAACGGCCTCTGCTCCCATTTTGCAGATATCGTTATAAGCCTCGGTGGTAGGCTCGCATACGGTGTAGACGGTTGCCAGTTCCAAGTCGGGCAGACGCGAGGCGGCAATGGCGTTCTGTTCGGCAGTGCCGTTTGCATTGGCCGTTCCGCTGCCCTTCCAGGCACGGTTGAGGATGACCACGGCTCCGCAGGGCTTGCCTTTCGAAGCCACCGACTTCGAGGCTGCTGTCGTGGCCATATCCATATAGATTTCGTCGGTGGGATCGATTTTGTCAACTTTGGTAATCGGAGTCCCGGCAAAGGCAGAGACTACGCAACCGCCGGCAACGACGGCGACAGCGGCACAGATAACGGCAATCTTTTTCATAATAATACAGTTTTCTAAGGTTAAATAAACGTCTTAAAGGTTTGACAGCTATTGAATATTAGGGATTAACCGCAAAGTTACAAAAATTTGCCGCATCCGCACAGCGTGCCGCCGCTTTTTTACCGTTGCGCCATCATATCCGACGTACTCCCGCATCCTAAGCACAGCGGCGCATCCCCGTGGAGGGGGTGCGCCGCCGCATTCATGCGTTCAGTCGCGTACTATTATTCGGCTTTGCCTTCGCTGCCGAGCACGTTGACGATTTTGTGCTTGTAGAGTTTCTCCATTTCGTCGCGGGCCGGACCCAGATATTTGCGGGGGTCGAACTCGCCGGGTTTCTCGGCGAATACCTGACGGATGGCGGCGGTCATGGCGAGACGGCTGTCCGAGTCGATGTTGATTTTGCAGACAGCGCTCTTTGCGGCCTTGCGGAGTTCTTCTTCGGGGATGCCGATGGCGTCGGGGAGCTTGCCGCCGAACTTGTTGATGATCTCGACATACTCCTGGGGAACCGAAGACGAACCGTGGAGAACGCTGGGGAAACCGGGCAGTTCCTTCATCACGCCGTCAAGCACGTCGAATGCCAGGGGGGGAGGAACGAGGCGGCCGGTCTTCGGGTCGCGGGTGCACTGCTCGGGGGTGAACTTGTATGCACCGTGGCTGGTACCGATCGAGATAGCCAGGCTGTCGCAGCCTGTGCGGGTGGCGAAGTCCACAACTTCGGCGGGGTCGGTGTAGGTGTGGTGATCAGCCGATACTTCGTCTTCCACGCCGGCGAGGACGCCGAGCTCACCTTCGACTGTTACATCGAACTGATGTGCGTAATCGACAACTTTCTTGGTGAGGGCCACATTCTCCTCGTAGGGGAGGTGCGAACCGTCGATCATCACTGACGAGAAGCCGTTGTCGATGCAGTCCTTGCAGAGTTCGAAGCTGTCGCCGTGGTCAAGATGCAGAACAATCTGGGGATGCTCCAAGCCGAGTTCCTTGGCATATGCTCCGGAACCCTGGGCCATGTAGCGCAGCAGTGTGGGGTTGGCATAGTTGCGGGCACCCTTCGATACCTGAAGGATTACGGGCGATTTTTCATCGGCTGCGGCCTTGATGATAGCCTGCAGCTGTTCCATGTTGTTGAAGTTGAAAGCGGGGATGGCATAACCGCCCTTGATGGCTTTGGCAAACATCTCGCGGGTGTTCACCAGACCTAATTCTTTGTAACTTACCATTGGAATATGTATTAAAGTAGAAAATTGTGTTCGATGTTCCGTATACGGGGGGCCGGCAGAGTCGGGTCGGCACCCCGTATATATCAAGCGCAAAATTACAAAAAAAATTTCACACGCCCGCCTTAATTAATATTAATTGTCGTCCGGGCCACACGGCTCTTTCATTTAAGATTGTCTTGCATGGTTGGAAATGTTGTTATTTTAT
>CAZETN010000169.1:0-3636 GCA_964514475.1 uncultured Bacteroides sp. | reverse complement strand
GTCGCCGAACTGCTTCTGTCGCCCATGGGCATAAGTTTCGTCAGCAAAGTGGCCACCCCTAAATACAAAGGCATGATGATGGGAGCCTGGTTCGGCGCAACCGCCATCGGCAACTACCTGGTCAGCATCCCCACCCTGCTGTGGAACCGGATTGACGTATCCACCCTGTGGGCCATACTTATGGGCGTATGCCTGCTCAGCGCCTCCTTCATATTCGCCATCATGAAGAAACTCGAAGCCGCTACCGCCGACGAGTGAGCGGGCATCATCCACATCCCCGACATCACTGTTTCAGCGTCGCCTCGGTTTTTATGCCGGGGCGCACGTGCAGTGTAAACGCCGCATAACGGTCGCCCAAGGCCGTAGTCCAGTGTATGTGGTAATATTCGGGTCCTAAAAAATTCAATACAAACACTGCATCCTGCGCTGGCGGCGTCATGTTCGAACGCCGGCCTTCCTGCAGCTGCTCGACAACCCGCAGGTCAAATCCGCACTGGGTCACCTGCAGCGTCAGCGCGCCGGTATCCCCTACCCCGGCCACGTCGGTACGTTTTATCATCACATTGCCGTTGGGCAGGCATTCGATTTCGAGGCGGGGCTCTTTCTCCCCCTCGTCAGGCGTCCCCTCGCAGATCCACCCCGACACCGTACGCGTCACCACAGGTCCCTTTTCGGACGGTCTGACAAAAAAAGCGACCACCGCCGCGGCAACCACCGTAGCGATGACATAAAACTCAACCGAGTGTAAAAACGCAAAATAATCAGCTGCTGAAATCATATACGTGTATTATACTGAACAAAAAAGGGAGGATATGGCTGTACGCGCGGCATATCCTCCCTTCTGCGGGTTACCGGTAAATATTACTTGATGACTGTGAAGCCGGCGCTGGCGCGCGTGTACACGGTGCCGAGACGAAGCAGGGCACGCGCGGTATAACGGCCGTCGGCGACGGCGTTGCCGCTGTTGTCGCGCAGATTCCACTGGTACGGGAAGCTGACGTCCTCGGCCTTGAATACCGTCTCGCCGCGGTCATCATGAATATAGATGTCGGCGCGGGTATTGTCGGCGGTTGCCTCCACCAGTTCGCCGGTAAGGTCAAAGTCAGCATTATCGCGGACAATCTCGTTGCTTACAGCAAGTACCGGCTGTGCGTCGTCCGGCGCGCTTATAAAGGCCAGCGACGCTGTGGCTGCCTGGCCGGCGTTGTCGCGTACGCTCAGTGTCATCGTGTGGCGTCCCGACTCGATTTCGGAGACCGGGAAGGTCAGAGATGCTGTCCCGTCAGTGCCGATGACAAAGGCCGAAGCCGCGCCGTTGAAGGTGCGGCTGCCACCATCAAGCACAAGCCGTCCCGAGTTGCCGAGCACATCCGAGGTTGACAGACCGGCATCGCCGAGGCGCACTTTGGCATAGACGGTGACGTCGCTGCCCACAAGCGAACCCTGCACAAAATCAGGACTGTCGAGATAGAATTCCTCGATTACGGGAGCCGTAGCCGTAAAGTCGTTATTGGCCACATCGAGCACGCGCAGACGGTCGGTAGAGCCGAGGGCATTGGCTTCGTTGCCGCCTACGGTACCTTCGGCCGTAAGTATCAGCCTGTTGGTTGTACGTGTATCGCCGTTTGCCGTATCCTTGTTGGTGAGCGAGGCAAAAGTGGAGTTGGGGACAAACAGCTCGGCCTCCCATTTGCCGTCAGTGACTTCGGCCACTGTAGTGGTGAGTAAATGGAAATCCTGCTCCTTGTCGTAGGGGTAATCGGGATACTGCTGGCCCGGCTCGTCAATAGTGCTCACGCTTTGGGCGCCGTCATACAGACGCAGCTCGATTTTGCCGTTGAAGCCGGCGGCATCGGCTCCGCTGAGATCACCCGAAATCCGGACACGTGTCATCGGAGTCAGTTCGGCGACGGCGCCTGTGCCTGCAACATCGGTGTCTCCGATTGTGAGCACACGCACACTGTAGCCGGGTGCGGGCAGCGGAACCAGCGGGTCACCCACCATGCCGTAACACAGCGTGTTCAGTCGCAGATTGTCTGTCGAACTTGTGTTCGAGGTGGTTATGATGGAGTTGACGGCATTCATATACAGGCTGCCGACAGTAAGTCCGTCCGTGGCTCCGGCATACGCGCGGCCTACGGCGATATTGAATGTCTGATTGAGGTTCTGGAATACCGAACGGCTGGCACCGATGGCAGCTATCATACCGCCGGTGGGATGGAGCACCATCTCCTGAGTTATCGAGGCCGAACCCTCCGTGTCATACATATTGGTGAAGCACGACGAAATCATGGCCACGGGAAGCATACGGTTCGACATGGTCTTGATTTTTGCGAGGTCAAGCAGGTTCTTGTCCGTAAAGGAGTCCTCCTTGCCGTGACCGCAGTAGTTGAAAAATCCGACTCCGGCATCCATTGCGCTGAAAATCTGCGAAGTGGCACCGGTGGCTTTCTTGTCGGGACGGGGGTACAGGCTGAGTTGCGCGTTGATGCGGCACAGCGACGGATTTACCTCCATCATTTTTTCGCCCATCTCCCAACTGTCGGCAAAATGACTGTTGTTGTCACCGTCATCGGCAGTGAGCAGGACACGCGGATACATCGCGAAGGATTTATTGGACAGATAGTTGCGTATCTTTTCGTTGACTTTATGGCCTACACCGGCATCACTCACGGGCAAACGCGTAACAGGCACTTTCATCAGTGCGCGGTACATACGCGTGGGGTCGAAGTTGCCGTCGACCATGCCATAGTAATTGTCGGTGCCGAAGTGAGTCTCGGGGAAACGGGTAGCCGACTCCATTCCGCTGCCTACAGGCAGAACTTCGTAAATCAGGAGCCGCTCGCTTACGGGTGTACGCAGTATGTGGCGGTTATCGCTCGTCGATGTGCCGTACATCAGCACTCCCTTCAGACGCTCGGGAGCGCGGTCATATACCATCTTGACCAGACGCCGGATAGCCATTGCGTCAGGCGTGCCCGACGAGAACTCGTTGAAAATCTGCTGCTGACGGCATACGACCACCTTGGAGCCATCGTACTCCTCATGTATGCGGGCAAGTTCGCAGGCCGCCTCGTACAGATGGTCGGCGGTGACAATAATCATGTCGGCCTCGGTGATGCCGTGCAGGTTCTGGTTCTCGATGTCTCCGGCCGTCTCTACCGGCAGCTGGGATGCTGTCGGGTCAAATGCGATAAGACGTCCGCATCCGCGGCCCTGACTGCTGACATTATAGGCGGTGCCTGGCGTGACGGTAACGCTTCCTGACGCCGCGTCGTACGAGGTCTCGTAAGGATAGACGCTGTATGTGTCGGTGACATCCCATACGCAGGTCGCGGGCGACGCGTTGCTGACGCGTATGCCCGAGGTAAGTTCGGCCGAGGTGATGTTCATCAGCAGGCCTCCATTGTCGCCGGTAAGGATATTTTTGCGCGGATATATCACCCAGCCGTTGTCAAAGGCCTGATAAAATACATCGTTGGCCTCCATATCCGAATAAAATCCTACGCGGGCCGTGTAGTCGCCGTCGGCTATGCCTTCCTCGGCCGGCTTAAGATTGTACCAGCCTTTGCCGTTTGAGTAGGCGTAAGTGTTGGCCTGCATTGCGAAGGTCATAGTAAGGTCGCGCGAGGATCC
>CAZETN010000168.1:0-3699 GCA_964514475.1 uncultured Bacteroides sp. | reverse complement strand
AATGGCCGCAACATGAAGCATCCGTACTTCCACCGTGCCATAATAAATTGTTTCAAGGACCTTATCTCAGAAAAGGTGCAGCCGAACTATTTCATAAATTTCGAAATAGATCCGTCGCGCATAGACGTAAACGTGCATCCGCAGAAGCACGAGATTAAGTTCGAGGATGAGCAGGTGATATGGCAGATACTGACTGCAGCTGTCCGCGAGGGTCTGGGTAAGTACAATGTAGGGCCTGCAATCGATTTCGACACCGAGGATGTGCCCGAAATTCCGCCTATGCTGCAGGTCGGTGAGGATTTAAGTATCGAAGCTCCGGTTACCGAGACGGATACCGGTTACAATCCGTTTGACATGCAGCCATTCGACGACCCCGCTCCGGTTCAGCCCCGGATGTCCGACACACCCCAAGGCACGCCGCAGCGTTTTGCCACAAAATCGGCCGCTCTCGCCGACGGCAACTGGCAAAAACTGTACGAGAACTTCAGCAGCAAGTCGTCGTCGCTGTCTTTGGGCGGGGGAAATTCCATTCCGGAATTTGAAATAAAGTCTGAGGCTGCGGCGACACCGGCCATTGCGGCACTGCAGATTGACGATGATTTTTCGGGACGTCTTTTTCAACTCAAAAACAGGTGGATTGTGACTACGTCAAAAGCCGGACTGCTGCTTGTCGACCAGAACCGCGCGCATGTTCGTGTGCTTTTTGACCGCATGCTGCCTACTGTTGTCAAGGGGACTATGGCCACGCAAAATCTCCTGTTCCCCGAGCCGCTCGAAGTCGCTGCCGATGTCGAGGTTGTCATGGACGCCTCACAGGAGATACTCGGCGGCCTTGGCTTCGGACTCAATCATATTGATACCTGTAGGTGGGAGATTACCGGCATCCCTGCCGAAATGGGCGGGATTGGCCCCCGCCACGCCCTGCTGGCGATAGTCGCCGATCTTGCCGAGACCGGCAACGATCCCGAGTCGCAGCAGCGGACGCGTATCGCCCTGTCTATGGCACGCATGGCCGCAGTGGCCCCGAACCGTCCGCTGTCGCAGGACGAGATGAGACATCTCGTCAGCGATCTGTTCAAAGTGCGTGAACCTAACTATACACCCGACGGTCTGCCGATATGCCAGCAGCTGACCGCCGAACGTATCTCGCAGATGTTTCACCGCGACCGCTGATCAGTAGCCTTTACGGTATTTGTCTGAGTCGGGGTTGATGACGTCGTCGAGAATAGACAGGTAAGCAGCATACCGCGATTCGGCGATGCGATGGTCGGCGACGGCCTCGACGACGGCACATCCCGGTTCGTGGGTGTGCGTACAGTTGTCAAAACGGCAGTCGCGTGACACTTCAAAGATTTCCGGAAAATAATGTGCAACCTCGTATTTGTCAAAATCTATAGTGCCGAAGCCGCGTATTCCCGGGGTGTCGATTATACACCCGGCGCCCGGGCCTCCCGGCAGGTGATACAGTTCGCTGAAAGTGGTGGTATGCATGCCTGTATGGTGTACGTCGCTGATGGCTGCGGTACGTACGTCGGCGCCCGGAATCAGGTCGTTTATTATAGTGCTTTTGCCGACACCCGAATTTCCGGACAGCAGCGAAATTTTGCCGTGCAGCAGTCTGCGTAAATCGTCAAGGCCTGTACCCTCCCGGGCTGAGATATGTACAACGCTGTATCCTATCGAGTGGTACAAATATGTTATGGCGTCGAGCACCTGCCGGGATTCCTCATCGTCCAGCAGATCGATTTTGTTGATAATCAGTGCGGCCGGAACATTGTATGCCTCGGCTGTAGCTAAGAAACGGTCGATGAAGACAGTCGAGGTCACCGGTTCGGCCAGTGTCACCACAAGTGCGGCAAGGTCGATGTTTGCCGCTATTATGTGGCTTTCCTTCGACAGATTGGAGGCGCGCCGTATGATGTAGTTGCGTCGCGGATGTATATTCGTGATAAGCCATGTGTCCGGATCATCGGTAGGCTGACAGTCTACTATGTCACCCACGGCCACAGGATTGGTGGTGCGGATGCCCTTGAGACGGAATTTGCCTTTGACTTTAGCCGGGAGTTCGCGGCCGTCTTCGGTTTCTATTATATAATGTGAGCCCGTGTTGCGCACAACGGTACCCGTTTCGGTCATTACCATAAGCCTTTGCTGCTTGTCTGATTTGTTTTGTCATTGTAAAGGTAACAAATATAAGCCGGCCGGCAAAATTAACGGGTATAATTCTGCCGGCCGGCTTGTGACTGGTTCCGTACAGGGCCGCTCGGGTTATCCGACGGGCTTTACACGTTTTACACGATTCAGGATACGGCTGCGGTAATACAGGCATGCCATCACGAAATAAATTCCGGTCTGCAGCCATAAGGCGCGGTACTCGTAAAGCACATCGTGCAACGAAGCTCCCATGGTGGCAATCTTTACATATCCGTTCATGCCGAAAGTCGATGGGAACACACATGACAGGTACCTCCAGAACGCCGGCATCGACGGCCGCGGATACGAAAGTCCGGACAGAAACAGCATCGGAACCGACATGAAAACAAAGAGCATTATGCAGTCTTCCCTGCGGTAAACGAATGATGACAGAACCATGCCCATGAATATGCAGGCCAGCAGATATGGCACCATGAAAGCCAGGAAAGTCACGTATTCGCCGAGGCGCGGTAAGGTGAAGATGTCCGAGACGACAACGAACATATATACGGCAAGCACAATGTAGAGAAAGAAGTAGGGCAGGCTTTTGCCCATGACAATCTCTAC
Organism: uncultured Bacteroides sp.; assembly: GCA_964514475.1. Lineage (GTDB taxonomy): Bacteria > Bacteroidota > Bacteroidia > Bacteroidales > Muribaculaceae > CAG-873. Next base: position 939 of record CAZETN010000168.1, on the reverse strand, counting down.
AGGGTTTTTATACCATTTGTTGAACGGGATTACGCTTCCGCCGAATCTTTCGCGCTAGTTACCCATGGACATACCGATGCCGAGGAACAGGGTCTGCTGTATTATAAGCATCAGTACAGGCGGGATCAGAAAAGCCGCAAATTCGCTCTGCGGGTTATACAGCGGCACGTAGTCGTATTCGATAGGTGTTTTCGTTATCTCGTCCTGTCGTTCGGTACTTCCGGACAAATGTTGCTCAACCTTGATGTTCTTGTTGGTCTCCAGCGACACGTTGGTGGCTGTGACAAGGATGGCCTTGTAATACAGCATGCTTGACATGTCGCAGTAGACACCGATACTGGTCTGATCGCCGGCAGCGATGTCGCTTGACAGGGAGGAAGGTATACGTATCACGCCATACACCTTCTGCTCCCTGACGAGTCTTTGGGCCTCGTCCATATCGGTACACGAGGCGATAACCTCGACATCAGGCGACGCGTCGATTTTGCGCAGTATGTCCCGGCTGAATGCATTATCGCAGTCGTCGACAACCGCCACCGGCACATTGCGTACAACCTCGTTTGTGTATACGTATGAGTAAAGAAGGGGATATACTATCGGGACAAAAAGAATGAAAATCATAATGCCTTTGTCCCGGACGATACCGCTTAGCTCGGTATACCATATCTGAGCTATATTGATGAACGTTTTCATGAACAGTCACGGTTTATATTTGTATTTCAGGAAGGCCTGACGATACTTCCACATCATCGTGGCAGGAGTAAGGGCGAAAAGCACCAGCACGGCCACGGGCAAAGCTACGTACGCCAGCGGATAACCGTTGAGCGCCTGATTGACATATATCAGATCATATTGTCTGAGCGGAAACAGCCATGAGGCAGCCTTGAGTAACGGAGACATGGCAAGCACGGGATAGGTAAATCCGGCAAGCGAGAACGA
>CAZETN010000167.1:0-3701 GCA_964514475.1 uncultured Bacteroides sp. | reverse complement strand
CTCGGCGAAGGCGGTTTCGAAACCGCCTTCGCCGAGGGGTTTTTCAAGTATCATGCCTTCGACACAGCCCTCGAACAGATGTTCGGCACCGTCGGGGCAGACAAGGGCTATGACGGTACGGAACCGGGCTGTGCGTGCGCATGCTTCCACGCCTTGCATATTTTTGAGCAGCAGAGCCGTGTTGGCCGCGGCGTCGTGGCCTTCGCCGCCGGCATAACGCGCCGAATATACGCCGGGAGCACCGTCCAGAGCGTCTACTTCAAGCCCGGTGTCGTCGGCGAAACACGCCGTGTTGTAACGGCTGCACACCCAGCGTGCCTTGGCAAGGGCGTTCCCCTCAAGGGTATCGCTGTCCTCGGGTATGTCGTCGTGACAGCCTATCTCGCTGAGACTTACCACATTAAGGCAGCTGCCGACAATGTCGCGCAGCTCCTGCAGCTTGTGAGCGTTGTTGGTGGCGAATACTATGGTGCTCATTATCCTTTCTATAACGTAATTACGGGTAATATTATTGTGTTAGATGTTGTGTTTCAGACTTCTGTCGTTTTTTTGCGTCCCGCGACAGGGCAGTCCGTGTGGACGAGCCCACGATATACCTGCCGTAGGGCAGGCAACTTACGGCCTTGACGGCACCGTAGCTCAGAACGAGACTGATGGCTGCGGCCACCGGTACCCTGAAAGCGAACGAGGCCGGCAGTATAAAGGCCAGATACGTCGCCACATCGGCAACCACGCATCGGTGCAGCAGATATATGCCGAAACTGTGCCGCGATACTTCGCTCACCGCACGGGGCACGCGCACAGCCCCTATGCCTGTGAAAGCGAGGAACACCGATACCGACAGCAGCACTATGAGCGGCGACGTATAGCTTAACAGCCAGTCGCTTAAAAATTCATTGTAGGTGTCTTTGTCCATCACCCTGTAATATGCCGCATAAAGGACGCCGAAAACCACAGTGGCGGTGATGACTCCGGCAACGACGCGCCGGCGTGCGCTCCATCGCAGATGCACTTTTATGTAATGGGCCGTGACCATGTATCCCAGGTAACCCGAGAAATACCACAGTGCGTTGAATTCGTTCCAGCCCGCTTCGCCCCACACGTTTTCAAACTGGTGATGCAGCAGTCCGACAAAGGTGGAGAGAGCGAACAGACCTATGAACATACGCTCTTCGCGCGCCGTGGCCCTGCTGAGCCATGGCGATATGACGGGCATGGTCAGGTAAAGGCCGACAAGCACGTACATATACCAGAGATGCGTGCGTGTGAAATTTACCGGTATATGCGGCAACCTTCCTGCCTGCCCGACAAATGAGGCGTGCCCCATGATGAAAGGCTCGAACACGTAGAAAACCGAAAAAATCAGAAAAGGCGGAATTATCCGTGCAAACCGCCTCCTGTAGAAACCGAAGGCGTTCTCGTCGGCGCCGAGGGGCAGAAGCAGCCACGCCGATATCATAAAGAACAGCGGCACTCCCACATGTCCAGCTATAAAAAACAGCGAACTCCACACATGCGCGCTCTCGTCTGCGAAAAATACGGTCTCAAGCTCCGGATACCACGTAAACGATGTGTCGGAGCATGTGTGGTACAGTATCACCAGCACACATGCCGTCACACGCGCGAAGTCAAGAAAAACTATGCGTTGTCTGTCCTGCATTTGTCGGAGTCTGAAATAATGGTGCTAACTGTGTACAAAATTACAGAATTTTGTTGAATATCTTATACTTTGACAGGCGCCATGCCTATGTTCGGTGTGGCGTTTCGCGGGTGACAGCGCATGATTTCGTCGCGCAGGCGCGTCGAGTCGACATGCAGGTATATTTCGGTGGTGGCGATTGACACGTGTCCCAGCATCATCTGTATGGCGCGCAGGTTTGCTCCGCCCTCGAGCAGGTGGGTGGCGAACGAGTGGCGCAGGGTATGCGGCGACACGCTTTTCGTTATGCCGCAGGCCCGGGCCATGTCGCGCACGATGTAGAAAACCATGACACGGCTCATAGGACGCCCGCGCCGGCTGAGGAAGACGGTGCCTTCGGCGCCGCGGGCAGGATGTACGCGGGTGCGGGCTCCGTCCAGATACAGACGCAGGCTGCGGGCTGTGAAACCGCTCATGGGCACCAGGCGTTGTTTCGAGCCTTTGCCGGTTACGATGATGAAACTGTTGTTGAAGTCGATGCCGGCAATCTGCAGGTCGCACAGTTCGCTTACCCGCAGTCCGCAGCCGTACAGCACCTCGATTATGGCGCGGTTGCGCTGTGCCAGGTCGGCGTCGCTGCCTGTACTCCATGTCGCGGCATCGTCGGGGTCGAAGCCGGTGGCGGCGGCCAGGCGGTCGACCTCGTCGGCCGTAAGCACATCGGGCAGGTGCAGCCCGGTGCGGGGACCTTCGAGCAGTGCGGCAGGGTCAGTGTCGATAAGTTTTTCGAGCAGCAGAAACCGGAAAAACGATTTTATGCCCGACAGTATCCGTGCCTGCGAGGCAGGGCTGATGCCCAGGTCGTGCAGGTCGGCCATGAACGCCTGAATGTCGGCAGGTGTCACGCGGCACACGGCGTCGTCGTCGGCGTCACATCCCAGGGCGGTCAGCAGCCGGGTGACATCGGCGGAGTATGCCAGCCGGGTGTTCGGCGACATACCGCGTTCGAGGTACAGCCAGCTTTCGTATCTTTTGAGCAGCGTCGCCATTCTTTTTCCGGTTAAAGGGTTCCTTCCTCCACGCGGGTGGCTATTTGTTCTATTATCATGTCCTCGCGGTTTTTGTCAGGACGGTATTTGCCCTTGAGACTGACTCCGAACAGCTTGCCGAAGCCTTGCCAGAATACGGCGCGGAAACTGCCCAGGAAGGCCTTGACTATGTCATAGCTGCTCTGGTCGGTCTCACGCTGGATAAGCTTGATAAGCAGCTTTGCCTGGTTGCGCGAGAAACGTTTGAGTATCGGTTTGTACTGTTCGAACAGGTCATGCTCCATATGCTTAAGATAGTCCTCGCGTTCTTTCTGTGTCGGAAATGTCTCGATATACTCGTATGTCTCGACAAGGGTCTCGCGTATCATTTTGGCATACGGCAGCAGTATCTTGACGTTGCGTACTGTGCGCCAGTAGTATTCCTGTTCCTTTTTATTCTTGAATTTCAGCGGCTTGAATACCGTGATGTTGCGCAGGTTGTACACCGGCATGGAGTCGCCGTCGACCACCGCCCAATGCCCTGACGTTATGTACCGGGTGGTCATGCGCGGCTGTTCGCCGTCGGCCGGTATATAGTCGGTCTTGCTCTGCGCCATGCCCGACACGGCATAGCCCAGAACCGTCACCACGACAGCATATATGCGGAAAAGACAATTCAAGTTCGGAGAAAGAGAGGATGATTATACGATGCCGGATGGCATGAAGCGGAGGCTCGTCCGGAACCTCCGCTCCATACCCGCGCCGGCTGACGCCTATGACTTATAACGTGAGCGGGCAGCCTTTTATTTTTCGGAGGGTTCGTGGCTGATGCCTTTCTTGGGGGGATAGTCGATGGTGTAGTGCAGACCGCGGCTTTCTTTGCGCTCCTTGGCCTGGCGCATTATCAGATAGCCTACATTTATTATATTGCGCAGCTCGCAGATTTTGCGGCTGGCCTTCGAGCATTTGAAAAGGCGCTCGGTCTCCTGGTAGAGGATGTCCAGACGGTTCCACGCGCGGTCGAGGCGCAGGTT
>CAZETN010000166.1:0-3740 GCA_964514475.1 uncultured Bacteroides sp. | reverse complement strand
AGGCCGTGTCGCTATACCGGCGACTGCTGGACAAGGATAAACTGCCCGAATATTATTCCGCCTTGGCTGGCTGCCTGATTACGCTTGACAATCTTGATGAGGCCTCAAAGGTGATAGGCGAGGGGTTGCAGCGTTTCTCGTCCGACCCTGAGCTATATTATTATCGGGCGATGCTAAATCACAAACGTTATCTTGATGTGGAGGCGCATCAGGATGCCAAGAAGGCAATTGAATTCGGCGCAAATCCTGACCGCGTACGTAAAATATTTGTCAAGGAATGATGTGGTGTCGGGAAGGTTCCATGAAAAAAAATTGGGGGCCTGTCGATGTATCATTCAGCATGTTGCAGAAGTTATCAACATTATGTTGAAAACTTTGCTGCCGGCATGATGCGAGTGGCGTCAAAAATTTTATTAACTTTGCAATGCAAAGCGGCCCGAAGGGCAATTGTCCGAACCGGCGGCTTGATTTGCTGTTGATAAATTAGATTGGCTCCACAAACCGCCTCCTACAGACAAAGGCATCGTCATTATGCCTGACTCACAAATGAATACGACTCTCCGACATACCGAATACCTGCTGACTACGCATAACTGTGTGGTCATTCCCGGTTTCGGCGCCGTGCTCAGACGGCGTCGCGAGGCACGGTTCGACGATGACGGCCGTCTGTTACCGCCGGACAGTACGTATGCTTTCAACAGTGAGTTGCGCGATGACGACGGCCTGCTTGTATCGTCAGTGACCCGTGCGACAGGTTTAATCCACAACCGCGCGGCATCGCTGGTAGCCGCTGATGTTGAAAATATGTTGCGCCATCTTGAGGACGGAAGCAGCCTAGCATTGGGGCGTATAGGCGAAATTATGCAAGACCGCGATGGCGGCACTATAAAGTTCCGGGCTGCACAGGCCGATATGCTTTCGCCGCTTGCATCCTGGATGCCTGTGGTTGAAAAACCTTGTGCGGAGCGTTATGTCCAGAGCCACGGCACTGTCACCGGCCATGTCCTGCGTCCCCGTCTTGACTGGCGCCGTATGATGCGCACCGCAGCTGCGATAGCTGCCATCGCCACAATGGCAATGGCAGCTATCGCAGCTATCGCACCGCAGCTGCGATAGCTGCCATTGCCATTGTGGCGATGGTATGCTCTACCCCGATTAGCGTACCGAAAACCGGTTTTGCCTCGACGGCGCTGCCTAAAGTCAGTGCGCCGCGTCCGGCATATGTGCCGTCGCAGACGCCTGCGGTTCTCTCCCTTGTCATGGACGGCACCGGTTGTCTTGATATCGATACCGCTGCCCGTAACGCATGGCGCCGCGAACATTCCTTGTCAAATATCGCCGAGGAAGAGGTAGCGCAGGTATCGGCAATGTCGAAGCCGGTCGCGGTTGCTGAAACCCGCAAAGGCGGATTGCGTTTTAACGAGGCCGATCACTATATTGTGGTTGTTGCCTCGCTCCACAATCGCGAGGACGCCGAAAGAACCGCACAGGATTTCAATGCCCGATATGGCTGCCGTACAGGTATAAGCGCCACGGGGTCGTATTACAGGGTGTATGCGGCAACAGGGGCCACACGCCGCCAGGCAATCGATGCTCTCTCAAATCCACAGATAGCACGTTTCAACGGAGCGTGGGTGACAGCTACGCGTTAAGCCCCGGCAGTATTCGGGGATATTTCCAATTACGATGGTAAGGCTCCCCGCACCACTACATGTAACCCTGAATTTTGCATCTATAACTGAAAAACTTGCATAAACACCTCTTTCTATATGGATAATCTGCACCAGTTGCTGCTCGAACGCCACAGCATACGCCGTTATACCGATCGGCCTATCAGCGCTGACGATGTAAAAACCATAATGCAGGCGGCTCTTCTGTCGCCGACAAGCAAAAGCAAGCGCCCCTGGCGTTTTGTTATTGTCGAGGACCGCGATACCCTGACTGCCCTGTCGGCATGCAAATCGGCAGGCGCCGTATCACTGAAAGGCTGTATGCTTGCGGTCGCGGTGCTGGCTGATCCGGCCGACTCGGATATGTATCTCGAGGACTGTGCGATTGCGGCCGAGATGATGCAGTTGCAGGCGGCGGCACTGGGTATCGGATCATGCTGGGTACAGGTACGCGACCGGTTTACCGCCGACGGACAGTCCGCTCCGGATATAGTACGCGAAATTCTGGGTGTTCCTGATAATTATGAGGTCGAGTGTATAATGACATTCGGCTACAGTGCCGAAACCCGGAAGCCGGTGGATCCCGACAAGCTGCAATGGGAAAAGGTCTACATTGGCCGCTGGACAGACCGTTCAGCAGCAGATGAATGATACATTGTGATTATGCGTGTACCTGAAGTCGTCATAATAGGTTCAGGAAATGTTGCCACACATCTGCTCGAGGCACTGTGTGGCGCTGACGTAACGTGTGGATTATGGTCGCGCAATATTGCCGGTGCCCGTAATCTGGCGGGGCGATTCCGGGGAAAGAGTGTCGCAGTGTATGAATCGCTTGCCGATATCCCGCGTGATAGCTCTTATTATATAATAGCGGTTAGCGACCGTGCGGTTGACGAGGTGACAGAGGCGCTCGGGTGCGTAGGCGGCATAATTGCCCATACATCGGGCAGCGTGCCTATGTACCGTGGTGCTGAAGGTGCAGGTTACGGAGTCTTCTATCCTCTGCAGACTTTCAGTGCGGATACCCCGGTAGACATCACGGAAGTGCCTTTTTTTATCGAGGGCACTTCGTGCGATGTTTCCGATAGACTGGCGTCGCTGGTCAGAAGAATAGGCGCTGTGCCGTATTTTGCGGACAGTGTACATCGTGCCCGACTGCATCTTGCAGCCGTATTCGCCTGCAATTTTGCGAACAGTCTGTGGGGTGTGTCCCAGAGAATACTCGCGGATGCCGGATATCCGCTGACAGTTCTGAAGCCGTTACTGGAGGAGACCATGCGCAAGGCTATGGCCATAGGCCCCTGTCAGGCCCAGACAGGTCCCGCAAAGCGAGGCGACCTGAACGTGATAAACCGGCAGATGTCCGAGTTGTCCGACGGTCAGGAACTAAACGCGTACCGGAATCTGACGGAATTAATCATCTGTCAGCAGAAAATGCTTGGCACAGACAACAAAAGCTATGAGTAAAACAGATTATCCATTGGACACCATACGAGGCGTCGTCTTTGATGTAGACGGGGTCCTTTCTCCATCCGTGATTCCTATGGACGGAAACGGCGTACCTCACCGCATGGTAAATATAAAGGACGGGTATGCCATGCAGCTGGCGGTGAAACGCGGCCTCAGGCTTGCAATCATCACCGGAGCCAATACCGAATCGATATGTCACCGCTACAATGCGCTTGGCATAAAGGATGTGTATCTCAGCGCTTCGCAAAAGCTGCCGGTGCTGCAAAAGTGGATGCACGACAACAGCCTCGAGCCGTCCGAAGTGGCGTATTGCGGCGACGACATACCGGATATTCCGTGTATGCAGTCTGTCGGCCTTTCGGTTGCTCCGGCCGATGCCGATGCCGAAGTCCGTATGCTGTCGGCATATGTCACGGATGCCTGTGGCGGATATGGCGTTGCCCGCGAGTTGCTCGAACAAGTGCTTAGGGCGCGAGGCGAGTGGATGAGCGACATACACGCCTTCGGCTGGTGATTATGAACAGAATTCGATATTGATTTTCTCTCCCCAAAATACGCTTATATGACCATGAACAGCGACCGAAACAAACCATTGCGCCC
>CAZETN010000165.1:0-3749 GCA_964514475.1 uncultured Bacteroides sp. | reverse complement strand
GAAGTCCGAGCTTGACGCATTCGAGTCGACTCTGGCCCACGAACGCAAGGTGACATCACTGATAAACAACCTCTACGCCCTGGCCGAGGAAGAAAAAGACTACGCCACACGCGGCCGCCTCGACTGGTTCGTAAACGAGCAGGTCGAAGAAGAAGAGAACTGCCGCAACCTCATCGACCGCCTGAAAATGGTCGGCGACAACGGTATGGCCCTCTACTCCCTTGATCAGGAACTTGCCGCACGCACCTACACCGTGCCCTCGCCCCTGGCAGCAAAAGCGTGAACACAGTTGCGGCCACATCTTCGGCCACACCGCCCCGATATCCACTCTCCCCTACATAACAGACTAAAACACTCCGATTATGGAAACCAAAGAATTTGACAAACTCAGCTATGCCCTGGGCCTCAACGTAGGACTCTCCTACCAGCAGTCAGGCATCACCAAACTCGACATACAGGATTTTGCCAACGGTGTTGCGGCAATCTTCAACGGTGTTGCTCCGCGCATAACCATGGACGAAGCCCGTCAGGAAGTCAACAGACTGGCAGAAGAAATCCAGCGCAAGCACAAGGAACAGGAAGCACAGATGGCCGAGCTCAACAAAAAGTCCGGCGATTCGTTTCTGCGCGAGAACGGCAAGCGTGTCGAGGTAAAAACCACACCCACCGGTCTGCAGTACGAAATCATACAGGAAGGCAACGGTCCCAAACCCACCGCCACCGACCAGGTCGAGGTACATTACACCGGCAAGCTGCTTGACGGCACCGTATTCGACTCGTCGGTAGAGCGCGGCGAACCCATCACTTTCCCCGTCAGCGGTGTAATCCCCGGCTGGGTAGAGGCCCTGCAGATGATGAGCGCCGGCTCGAAGTGGCGTCTGTTCATACCCAGCGAACTCGCTTACGGCGCTCAGGGCGCAGGCCCCATCGGCCCCAACCAGACCCTGATTTTCGACGTCGAACTTCTGAAAGTCAACGGAAAGGCCTGATACGGCCGTAGCTCACATAAGATTTTACGAATTGCCGTCCGGCGATGTTTATCAGCGACGGACGGCAATTTTTATTATAAGTAAGTTGAATAAATTAGCTTATAGGTATTTTGAGAATACAAAACGGCCCGTAAGATTTCAAAACCACATAAGCGTCCGGACTTACTTTATTAAAACTGATCGTTGAAACTTACTTATAAGACATGAAGATACTGAAATTTTTATCAGCCGTCATTGTCTGCGCCGCCTGCGCATTGCCCGTGCGGTCACAAAGCGCCACCCCCGCCGGGGTAACGGCGGCCACCGACTCGGCCAGCCGCGCCATAGCAGCCGTAATGGGTCCGCTGATCAACCGCAATCTCACGCAGATACAGAGCCTTGGCGTGGACATCGACCGTCAGGTGTTTGTCAACGCCCTGGCAACATATCTGGCCGGAGGCGACATCGGCTTCACCGACCAGAGCGGCGACGCCTACATCGAAGACCGTGTGCGTGCCCTGCACCCCGCTCCGGCCGACACCGTATCGGCAGCCTCGCAGAAAGCCTTCCTTGACGAGGTGGCGCGTACCGACGGGGCCATAACACTGCCCGGCGGCACGGTATTCATTGTCCTGCGCGAGGGCGAAGGTGCCATGCCGCGGCCCGGCGACACCGTGCTGGCCTCGTACACCGGCAAGTTCTCGGACGGAACCGTATTCGACTCCACCGACAAGGAAGGCCCCATCGAACTGGCCGTATCCGGAGTGGTGCCCGGATTCAGCGCCGCTCTGCAGCAGATGCGGCCCGGGGGGCTTTACCGAATTGTCATCCCCGCCGACCAGGCATATGGCAAGCGCGGCATCACAGGCGCAGTCCCGGGCAACGCGGCCCTCGACTTTACTGTTGACCTCGCCGGCATAAAGACTACGCAGAAGTGATGGAACTCGACGAGTACATCGAAACCCACATATCTCCCGAGCCCGGGCACCTGGCCGACATATATCGCCACACACACCTGTGCCACGTATATCCGCGCATGTGCATGGGGCACTACGAGGGACGGCTCCTGGCCATGCTTACAGCCATGATACGTCCGCGACGTATCCTCGAGCTGGGTACCTTCACCGGCTACTCCACTCTGTGCCTGGCCGAGGGCATGCCGCAGGGATGCAGCATCGACACTGTAGAAATCAACGACGAGATGCAGCCCGAACTCGACGCGACATTCGCCTCCGACCCCCGGGGAGCCGACATACATCTGCACATCGGCGACGCCCTGCAGGTGGTGCCCGCGCTAAAGGGTTCATGGGACATGGTGTTCATCGACGCCAACAAACGTCTGTACTGCGACTACCTGCGGATGGTGCTTCCGCGCGTACCTGCCGGAGGCTGGATACTGGCCGACAATACTCTGTGGGACGGCCATGTGCTCGACCCCGCTGCCTGTCGCGACGCACAGAGCCGCGGTATAGCCGAATTCAACGACACCGTCGCCGGAGACCCGCGCCTCGAAAAAATAATACTTCCCCTACGCGACGGCCTCACCATCATTCGCAAAACCGCCGACTGAATTCCAACTTTGGCGCCTGCTCCCGCGTTATATCTGAAACGACCCGGAGTCACAATTCTAATTTTTCAACAATTATGGAAACTACAAGACAAGCAAAGATAGCACGTCTGCTCCAGAAGGAACTGAGCGAGATTTTCCGCCTCGAAACCGCCAAGATGCATGGCACACTGGTGTCGGTAAGCACTGTACGCGTGGCTCCCGACCTGTCGACGGCACGCGTTTACCTGTCCATCTTTCCCAGCGGGAAATCACAGGAAATACTGGGGCACATCACCGAATCAAGCCGCACAATACGCTATGAGCTGGCACAGCGCGTACGCTTCCAGCTGCGCAAATGTCCCGACCTCCACTTCTATATCGACGACTCGCTCGACTACATCGACAACATCGACCATCTGCTGGGCCACGACAACAAATAAGGCCCGGTACAACCAATCCGCACCCGGTCACATTTCGTGCTTTCTCTAACAATCGCCGCGCGCTACCTTGCCGCGCCCAAAAGCCATAACGTAGTCAATGTCATCGCCATAATAGCTGTGACAGGGGTCGCCATAGCCACAGCCGCAATGGTGGTTGTGCTTAGCGTGTTCAATGGCTTCGCCGACCTGGCTGCACGCCATATGTCGCGTCTCGACCCACAGCTCGAGATTACCCGCGCCGACGGCCGCGTCATCCCCGACGGCGACTCGCTGGCCCGCGCCATTTCGGCCACCCGTGGTGTGGCACTGGCAGTTCCCACTGTCAGCGAGCGTGCCCTGGCCGTCACACCCACTGCCCAGACTGCCGTTGTATTCAAGGGCGTGCCTGACAATTACCGCGACATCGCCGACGTGGACGCCATAATGATTGACGGCGAATACGCACCGTCGTCAACAGCCGGCGTACCCGCCGCCCAACTATCGGTGGGCGTCTCCAACTCGCTGCTGGCACGTCCTGACCCCGTCATGCCGCTGCATCTGTACGTACCACGCCGTCAGGGACGCATAAATCCCGCAAATCCCGGAGGAGCCTTTGTCGGAGCCGATATGGTGGTCAGCGGTGTTTACCGTGTCGACCAGCCGGACCTTGACGCCGACCGCATGCTCATACCGCTTGAGGTGGCACGCGAACTGCTTGGCTACGACACCGAAGCCGGGGCCGTGGAGGTGGCGCTGAAACCGGACGCCGACATCGACGCCACGCGCTCACGCATCGAAAAGGCGCTGCCGCCG
>CAZETN010000164.1:0-3769 GCA_964514475.1 uncultured Bacteroides sp. | reverse complement strand
CCCCTTCAAGAAGTTGGACTCACTGCTTTATGTTTTAGCGGACAGTAATAATTAATAATATACCGAAGCCGGCCATAATCGTATTGAAGTATGGTTGCCGGCTGTTCGGCGGCTGTTTATTTAATTGTCTTTAGTCGGTTAAGCTGTAACATTGAACGGAGGCCATGGAATAAGATTTAGGTTTTACCCCGTCCGGTAATCAGAAACTTCATTGTAGAAACACTATGCCTCTGTGTTTTGTTTAATAAAATTTTAAGAAATGTCGTATTTATTTACATTTGCGACGATTAGGGACCTGTGATACCGGCTATCGGTGAAGAATATGTTAATAAATCTTGTCAGCACGCGAACCAACTCCCTTTTATCCGTGTTGCCTCTGCAGTGGTTTCGCTTTTTTTTGCTACCTTTGTCCCGAGTGGACATGACTACGACGATATATGTTTAACAAAACCGGCAAATAACAATCAATGAAACACAAACTACTGTTTGCCACCCTGCTGACGGCATTATGCACGATGTCGGCGCCTCCGGCCGTATATGCCGCCGGACATGAAAAAGTTCTGGGTATTCAGGGCGGATTTATCAGCCGCAATACCGGTGCCGAGGGCGGCCTTTTTTTTCAGTACGGTTTTTCGCATATCGTAAGGGCTGAACTTGACGCCTCGATAGCTTTCCGGAACAAAGACCGGGATGCCATGCTGCTTGACCTGAACGCCCAGTTCCCGTTTCACATATCGCATCGCTGCGAACTTTATCCGCTTGCCGGACTCAACTACTCGTCATGGTCACACCATGCCCGTATACCGGCATCCGAAAGCGCCGGCGACGATGTCACTACCCGCCACGGTTACTTCGGGCTCAATGCCGGGGCCGGCTTCGGATGTGCCGTCACACCCACACTCAAATTCAAAGCCGAGGCGATGTTCACAGCCGTAAAATCGAACAGCGCCGCCCGCATAATGGTGGGGATAGGCTACTCTTTCTGAAATCAAGAGCTTGTATGATAATAATGTTTACGGCATGCATGCGGAACCTGAGCGGGCTCTGATTATACGACTAAGAAGTATTCAGGACTGCACCACTGATGAGCATGCGGAAAATCAGTCAGGATATTCGCCACGAAAGTAACCTTATATCAATTTCAAGCTCATGGAAATAATAATAAAACCTCATGGTTGCGGACATCAACGGAGAAGTGTCCGGGGAGTCCGTCGACATCTATAATCAAACAAGCTCTACACCTCGATTATATGTCTGAAACAAAGAAACCCGTCATTATCCTTGGCATCGAGTCATCGTGCGATGACACAAGCGCCGCCATAATACGTGACGGCATATTGCTCAGCAATGTCATCGCAAGCCAAAGCGTGCATGAAGAATACGGCGGCGTAGTCCCCGAACTGGCCTCACGCGCGCACCAGCAGAACATAGTCCCTGTCATCGACACGGCACTGCGCCGTGCCGGCATCGGTCGTCATGACCTCAGCGGCATCGCCTTCACGCGAGGCCCGGGATTGTTAGGTTCGCTGCTTGTAGGCACAAGCTTCGCAAAGGGAATGTCGCTGGGATTGCGTATACCGCTGGTTGACGTAAACCATCTGCACGGACACGTACTGTCACACTTCGTACGCAAGAATGCCGACGATGCCGTACCCGAATTTCCATATCTTTGTCTGCTCATCAGCGGAGGTAACTCGCAACTGATAATGGTTCGGAGCTATAGCGACATGGAGGTACTTGGCCAGACAATCGACGATGCGGCTGGCGAGGCCTTTGACAAATGTGCTAAAGTAATGGGACTTCCCTACCCCGGCGGTCCGCATGTTGACAGACTTGCCGACGAAGGCGACGCAAAACGCTTCAAATTCGCCAAACCGCATATACCGGAACTCGACTACAGCTTCAGCGGCCTTAAGACCTCGTTTCTGTATACCCTGCGCGACGGTCTGAAAACCGACCCTGACTTCATCGACAAAAACCGCGCCGATCTGGCGGCTTCCCTGCAGAAAACCATCATTGACATCCTTATCGACAAACTTGCCAAGGCTGTCGACCGCACCGGTGTGCGCACGGTGGCCATCGGAGGTGGTGTCAGCGCAAATTCCGGCGTACGGAAGGCTGTAGCCGATTTTTGTGCCGAACGTGGCATCAGGGCATTCATCCCCGAACGTGCCTTCACCACCGATAACGCAGCCATGGTGGCCATTGCGGGATATTTCAAATTTCTTGAAGGAAATTTCTGCCCCTACGACCAGGTGCCATACGCCCGTGTCACCGTCTGATTTCAAATTAAGCCTTCGCTCGCACGCGTACATAATATATAATGAAAGCAGCTGTCATTATCATCGGCGACGAAATCCTGCTGGGACGTGTCACCGATACCAATTCGGGATATATAGCCCGGATATTCGAACCATACGGCATCACCGTCGACACTATCGAGACTGTCGGCGACAATGCCTCTGACATATCCGGTGCCGTGCGCCGCCTGACTTCGCGATACTCCCTTGTGATAACAACCGGCGGTCTGGGTCCCACAAAAGACGATGTCACAAAAAAGGTTCTGTGCGAAATCTATGGGGGCACCTTGCAACTGGACGACAGTGTGCTGGCCAACGTCGAACGCATTTTTGCCGCCAAGGGACTTACAATGAATGCACTGACACGACAGCAGGCGCTTGTGCCCACATCGTGCCACGTAATACAGAATACGCTCGGCACCGCGCCTATAATGGAATTTACCGACCCGCAAGGCCATATCCTGGTATCCATGCCCGGAGTACCCTTTGAGACACAAGGCATGCTGGCCGGCGGCGTGGCAGCGTATCTGGCCGGTAAACTGACCGATGGCGCTCACACCGAACACCGTACACTGATGACATGGGGTATTACCGAAAGTGATCTCGCCGAACGGCTTGACAGTCTGGAAACGGAAATGCCGGACGGAATGCATCTGGCATACCTCCCCGACTCGCCGGTAATAAGGCTGCGTCTTGACTGCACCGGCTACGACTCCACACTGGTAAATACGCTGGCCGATGAATGGTTCGCGCGCATTGTCAGCGAACTGGGCGACCTGATTATAGCCACACGTGACGTCAGTGTCGAGGAGCGCCTTGAAGAGCTTCTGCGCGAAAAGGATCTGACGGTCGGCACTGCCGAAAGCTGCACTGGAGGCAATATTGCTCACCGCCTGACATCGGTAGCCGGAAGCTCGGACGTATTCAGCGGCGCAGTCGTCTCATATACCAACGAGGTCAAACATAACGTTCTCGGCGTGTCCGAAACCAGCCTCGCCGCTTACGGAGCAGTCAGCGAGCCTGTGGTACGTCAGATGGCCGAAGGTGCCTGCCGGGTGCTCGGCTGCAATTGTGCTATGGCCACATCCGGCATAGCCGGTCCAGGCGGAGGAACGCCACAGAAACCGGTGGGAACGGTCTGGATTGCCGTACGCACTGCCGACGGTCGCATTGTCACCTCATGTCACCGCTTTCCGGGCAACCGCGAACGTGTAATTCACCGTGCGACATTAACCGCCATGCTCATGTTGTTATCGCAACTCAGATGAAATATATTTCCATATATCGGCCCCAGACCTACATGCGATATCTGTGCATGTTAATATTTTCGATTGCCTCGGCTTTTGTGTGCCGGGGGCAGGAGGCGGCCGCCGATACGGTAATCTCTGTAGTCACCTTTTATCCTGGCAGCGACATATACGAACTTGAGGGACACACTGCCCTGCGCGTGCGCATGCCCATGCAGGACT
>CAZETN010000163.1:0-3785 GCA_964514475.1 uncultured Bacteroides sp. | reverse complement strand
TACAATTTCCGAAAAAATTCAGTAAGTTTGCACTATGATTCTGATTGTAGACGATGATAATGCCGTAAGGATGTCGATTTCGCTTGCCCTGAAACGTGCGGGGATGGAACCGTGGGCTGTCGGCACCGAGGATGAGGCCCTTGGCGCCGTGCGCGACGGGTGTGTCAGCCTGGTTGTCCTCGATATGAACCTGACGCTGTCGACTACAGGACGACAAGGTGTTGAGATGCTGCGTAAAATCCGCGTGCTCAGGCCCGAGATGCCGGTAATAATGATAACGGCGTGGGGTACTATTCCGCAGGCGGTGGAGACAATGTCTTACGGAGCTGTAGACTTCATAACCAAACCCTGGAGCAATGCCGACCTGGTGTCGAAAATCAAAAAAATCCTCGCGCAGAAAAAGAACGAGGCGCCGCGCCAGGCCGAAACTCTTGACGAGATGGAAAGCGAGGCCATCAGCGAGGCGCTCCGCCGTTGCGGCGGCAACCTGAGCGAGGCCGCCAAGCAGCTCGGCATCACCCGTCAGTCGCTGTACCGCCGCATCGAAAAATATAAGCTATGAGATATAAAGTCTACATCGTGCTTCTGTCGGCCGTGGCTGTCGCCGCGGCCATTGCCGCGTTATGCGGCGTCGGCGGAGGGTGGATTGCCGGACTGTGCGTAGCCATCGTCGTGCTGACGTTGCTGCTGTCCCGGTCAGTGATTGTGCCGATGAACGCCGTGCGCAACGGAATGTATCTGCTGCGCGAGCAGGACTTCGGCAGCCGTCTGCGCAAGACCGGCCAGCCCGATGCCGACAATGTGGTCGAGCTGTACAACAGCCTTATCGACTCGATGAAGGCGGAGCGGCTCAAAAATCTTGAGCAGAACCGGTTTCTGAGTCTCCTGGTGGATGCCTCGCCGCTGGGTATCGCTGTCTGCGACTTCGACGGCAACATCGTGCAGTCCAACCGGGCATGGGAGCGTATGCAGTCACCGGCCCTGGCAAAGGCAATAGCGGAGGTCGCCGACGGCGAAACACGGACCATACGTGCCGCCGAGGCGCTGATAGTGCGCATTTCGCGGCTGTGGTTCATGGATATGGGCTTCCGCCGCCGGTTCATACTTGTCGAAAAACTTACCGAGGAAATCGCCGCCGCCGAAAAGCAGATGTTCAACACTATCGTGCGCACCATCGGCCACGAGGTCAACAACAGCCTCGGCAGCGTGATGTCGGTGCTCGATACCCTTGCCGAAATGCACGCCGGTGATGCGCTGATTTCGGAGGCTATAGGCAGCAGCGGCACAAGCTGTGCCAACCTTGTCAATTTTGTCCGCGGCTATGCCGATATTGTCAAACTGCCGGCACCGGTATTCGAGCAGGTCGACCTCAACGCGTGGCTCGGACATACCGCGCCGTCGCTCGAAGCCCTCGCCGCAGGTTTTGGCGCAAGTCTGAGCGTGGTTCCGGACAGGGGTGACGCCTGCTCGAAAATCGACCCCATGCTTATGGAGCGCGTGCTGGTAAATCTGGTCAAAAATGCGGCCGAAAGTATTGCCGCGCGCGGTAAATCAGATACGGACGCTCCGGGGCGGATTACCGTAACTCTGTCACGCGACGTCATTCCAGGCACACCTAGCTGTCTGCGGCTGACGGTCACCGACAATGGCCGCGGCATAGACCCCGAAACCGCCGCCCGGCTGTTCACGCCCTTTTTCTCCACCAAAAATCCTGATCGCGGACTTGGGCTGATGCTGGTCGCCGACATCCTCCGCGCCCACCGGTCGCGGTTCGCCCTCGCCACGGACGCCGACACAGGCCTCACCTCCTTCACACTCACCCTGCCGTGACCTTCAGTTAAGCTATTTTAATAAGGGATAAGGCTTTTTAGTATGGCATTGAGGGTTTTATTGGTTATCTTTGCGGGGTAGTTACACGCTAATCCGATTGTCTATGCTGCGCCCGGTCATCACATTTCTCGCTTTGTTTTTTGTTTTCGGCATTGCCGCAGGGCGCAACCGCGGTGTGGTGGTGGCCGACTCGGCCACGCACATGCCGCTGCCCAACGCATCGGTGTACGACCTCTACGGAAAAGCTTTGGGCCGCAGCGACAGGCATGGAGTGTTGCCACGGCTTGCCGCCGCAAGCTATCCGCTTACAGTGCGCTATATCGGCTACAACGACGCTACGGTGACCACTGCGGCTACCGACACTGTATTCATGGGCAGCTATATATCCGAACTGCCCGAAATGGTTGTGGTTTCGCCGCGCCGGCGCCTGTTGCACATCCTGGCCTACGAAAGGGAGTACTCAACGCTTACAACCTACACCGATACGGTTTTTCTGTTCCGCGAAAAAATGGTGGACTACATGCTCAGTCCCGACCGTAAGATAAAGTTCAGGGGCTGGATGACTCCGCGCATACTCAGCTGCCGCTCGTACTACCGCTTTACCGACTCGGAGGGGCTTGACAGCGTAAGCGACGGCAGTGTGCAGCATTTTTCGTGGTCGGACCGGATGGGAATCGCTCCGGAGACTCCGATGCCACACGCTTTGCGGCGCCTCGAAGCCGGCACCGACACCCTTAAAGGCAGATACCGTCCCATAGAGATATGGCGCCGTGCCGGCGACACTGTCAGTGTCAGTGTAAACGTCCTTGCCGACGACCGCGCCCGCAGATGGGTGCCCAACCTCGCCTCATTTTTCCGGCAGGACCTTGATTTTGAAAAGTTCAAGGTCAGTTTTTGCTATGACAATGTCGTGGGCGACACCGTCAGCCCCTTTGACTTGAGATATTACTCCTTTGACATAGAGTCCAACGGCCGCGGCAACAACATGTTCCGCCGTCACCGTCCCGACGAGCCCTTCTACGTCACCACCCATGCCGACGTATACGTACTTGACCGCGAATACATCACCGTCAAGGAAGCCCGCAAGTGGGCGGCGCGACGTTTCGATACCGACGAAATCGGCATCTTCGAACCTCTGGACGCACCCGAACTCACTGACGGCATACTTGCTCTCATAGACCGTGTCAACACAATCGACAAAGGTGGCGTACGCCTCAACTCAGCCCCGGACATGCGCCTGTACAGTGACCTTCCGCGCCACAACAATTTCCGCTTCGGACGCCGTCTGCTCATCCTCCTCAAGGACCTCACCGGCATTACCGCCTACAAAACCCACCGCAACAACGAGAACACCTGGCGCGCCATCCGCCGCTCCCGTCCCCAGCCCAAACCCCGCCGTCCCGACTGAACACCATTAAAAAACTAAAGAAGGAGGCGCGGGCATCGGCCGGCTTTTGCATAATCCGGACCGGTTTTGTAAATTTGGACACAATTTGTCATGTCTGACCTCCGCTCCGCGTTTTTTGTAGCAGGTTGCGGTGGCATTAGATATTATGTGTATGGATGTCATTACTTCGGAGAATATACTGTTGACGGGTTCGGTGCTGCTGATTGCGGGAGTGCTGATCGGAAAGACGAGTTACCGTATCGGGTTGCCGTTGCTGCTGATATTTCTGCTGGTCGGTATCGGGTTCGGTGCCGACGGGCTGGGTCTCAGGTTCGACGATATGCACAGCGCGCAGTTCATAGGAATGGTGGCGCTGTGCGTCATTCTGTTTTCGGGCGGTCTGTCTACGCGTATCTCGGCGATACGCCCGGTTATAGCGCCCGGACTGATGCTGTCGACCGCCGGAGTGGTGCTGACGGCGCTGTTTACGGGCCTGTTCATATGGTGGCTGTCGGGGTTGTCGTGGACAAACATACACTTCGCCCTGTTGCCGTCGCTGCTGCTGGCG
>CAZETN010000162.1:0-3790 GCA_964514475.1 uncultured Bacteroides sp. | reverse complement strand
CCTGCGTTGATTTCGTATTTCTGTGCCAGCAGATTGTCGCCACGGGCCCATACGTCCAGCCATCGGGTTACGCTGAAGGTGCCGCGAAGGTTCCACAGTATAAAATTTTCCTGTACGGGATGATCGCCGACTGCGGTGTACAGGCCGTTGATATACTGTATGCCTGTGGCCAGGTTCCAGCGGCCGCTGACAAAGCTGCCTCCGGCATATAGCTTATGCACGGGAGCGGCGATAACCGGATTGTCCATGTGCAGATAGCTGTAGTTGCCGTCAACCGACCATTCCGCGTTAATGCGGCAAGCGCCATGCACCTCTACTCCGGCGTTGTCTATCTTTCCGGTATTCTGGTTGAGCATGCCGGTGCCATTGGGATTGCGCATGGTGACGATGAGATTTTTGCCGTCGATATAGAACAGATTGACGCCGTAACGCAGTCTTCCGCCCCATGCAGTCTGCGACAGAGCTATCTCGTAGTTCCACATCGACTCGGGTCTGAGATCGGGGTTCTGCGGCGGAAACATATACATCTCGCGCAGTATGGGATAGCGGAAACCCTTGGCAGCCGATGCTTTCAGTTCGATTGCTCGCGGCAGGTGAAAGGCCAGCCCGGCCTGCGGAACCCACTCGGTACCGACGCGCGAATGATGGTCGACGCGAAGTCCGGCATCGGCCGTCAGCCAACGGCACACATCCTGACGTATGTCGGCATAACCGGCAAACTCGTCTTCGTGCTTGTCAACAAGGTCGCGGCGCGTGCCTGCGTCGGGGCCTGCGACATACTTGTTACAGGCCCTTCCCCCGTATCTGAACCAGTCGAAGCCCAGAGTGATGCGGTTGCCTGCGAAGAACTGCGTGCTCTGATACAGCGAAATACCCGCCATATCGTCGTCCGAGATGAAGCGGGCATTCTGCCCTGTCTCGCCGGCTGTGGGCGTATAACCATCGTTTACCCAGTGATGGCCCCAGTTATAGAACAGGCTCAGTGCGCCGGAAGTACGACCGTAGTCGTTGGTTACCGAGAGCCATGTGACACCGCGGGTGATGCGCTGGTCGCCGTCGACAAGCGGAGCCGATACCGGCCCCGGGTAAGAGGCGTTGAAGTGTGTGACGTTTACGTCGGCAAAGACACTCCAGCGGACCGAGAAATCATAGCCGATTTTGGCGTAACCGCCGTATTGCTCGAAAGCCATATCACGGCGATGGCCGTCGGTACGGTTATACGAGCCGCTGATTATGCTGCCGAACCGACCCTTGCGGACGCTGTTGGTGAGCTCGGTCTCAACCGTTCCGTACGAGCCCGCGCCTCCGCGAATGTTTGTGCGCACCCCGTCATCGTGCATACGTCGGGTGACGATGTTTACCACTCCGCCCATTGCGTTGGAGCCGTACAGCACCGATGCAGGCCCGCGCAGTACCTCGACCCTGTCGGCCAGCAGCGACTGGCACGCGTCCGACACCGGATGGCCGAAAATTCCGGCATATTGCGGGTGTCCGTCTATCAGCACCATCATCCGGGCGCCGGATCCGCTCAGGCCGCGCATCGATATGGAACCGGCGGCCCCTCCCGACACTCCGTAACCCATTACACCGCGCTGGGTCACAAACAATCCCGGCACCAGCTCGGACAGTAGCGGAAGCAGCGACGGCTGCTTGCTGTTTTCGATTGTCTGACGGTCTACCACGGTCACCGTCTGCGAAAGATGGCGCACATCGGTAGCATTGCGGGTTCCGGTCACCACAACCTCGTGAAGCGTGCGGTCTGCGGCACTCACACATGCAGTATCGGTCGGTAAGGAAGCGTACGAGCCATGCGCCGCAAAGCACGACAGCAACATCGTAACAATTCTAAAATTTGACATAATGTACTGAATTTGGCCTTGATGTATCGACATTGCAAATTTAGCAAAAAAGGACCGCATGACCCTAACCCGAAAAACCGGAATTATTACCTTGATTACTGAATTTGACAATCATCGGGTTTCAATCTGCAATCGCTTTTCAAGTCAGCGACATCAACGGAACTATCGGCGTCCCGTCACGCTACCAGAGCGCACGCGCTGACGGCAGACAGTACCGGGCTGACTGCTACGCGTGTTCTCGCCGGCGGGAATGTACAAAGCTAAGGCGGCGTATCCGAAAGTAAATCCGGACGCGCCGCCGCAAGCTGAAAAAAAGGATTTGATGACGCTGAACCAGCGGGCGTCCCGCACGTGGCGTGACTGCTGTCAGCGCTTTATTGTATACGGGATCGGTTATTTACCCTTGTGCTCGTACTGGAGGGTAAGGCTGGGCTGGTCGCAGACCTCGGCCGGGCCGAAGTACTGGATAGGACCCGGGTAGATGTAGCAGGTATTGAGGGCCCAGTCAGCGCGCTGTGCGGCGAACTTGAGGAAGGGAGCGCCTTCAAGGTCAACGAGGGCTTTCTGTATTACAGGCTTCATCTTGCCATTGCGGCGTTCCATGTTCATCATCATAGTGATGGGGATACCGCCGGCAATCCACTGTACGGAGGGTTTAACCAGATTGCGTACCGACGACATGTAGCCGGTCACGCCGGCGTTGATGAGGCAGGCGGCGTTGTAGCCCAAAGCGTAGCAGTAGTCGGCGTCGAAGTTTGAGGGATCGGCACAACGGCCTTCGTAGCCGAAGAAGTGGTGCAGGGCGCTGAATTTGCCGTTGTACTTGCCTTCGGCGCGCATTTGTTCAAGACGCTTGCCGACCATTTCGCTGAGGAGTTTTTCGGTCTCGATGAGCGACACCTGTACATTGCCGTGAGGGTCGCGGTCAAGACTGAGCTGTCGGGCTACGCCTTCGGGGAGCGAGGCATATGTTGCGGCGGCTTCGGCGCTGAGGTGCCCCAGGACAAACTCGCGCTGCTGCGCGGGAGCCATTGCGGCGAACTCGGGAGCTTTGGCCAGCAGGTCGTTGAGCTCGGCGATAAGGGCCTTCATGGCGGGGATGAACTCGATAAGGCCTTCGGGGATGAGGACTGTGCCGAAGTTGTTGCCTTCGGCGGCGCGGGCAGCCACGGTCTTGGCCAGATCATCGACAATCTGTGCCAATGTCATGTTCTTGGCTTCTACCTCCTCGCTTATTATGCAGACGTTAGGCTGTACCTGCAGGGCGCACTCGAGGGCGATATGGCTGGCCGAACGGCCCATGAGCTTGATGAAGTGCCAGTACTTTTTGGCCGAGTTGCAGTCTCGTTCGATGTTGCCGATAACCTCGCTGTATACCTTGGTGGCGGTGTCGAAGCCGAACGAAGTCTCGATAAGGTCGTTCTTAAGGTCGCCGTCAATGGTCTTGGGGCAGCCGATGACCTGTACACCGGCACCGGTGCTGTTGTAGTACTCGGCGAGTACGGCGGCATTGGTGTTTGAGTCGTCGCCGCCGATGATCACAAGGGCGGTGATGCCCAGTTCCTTGAGAATTTCAAGGCCTGAGTCGAACTGTTCCTTGGTCTCGAGTTTCGTACGGCCCGAACCGATGATGTCGAAGCCGCCTGTGTTGCGGTATTCGTCGATGATGGGAGCGGTGAGCTCGATGTACTTGTGGTCGACGAGGCCGCCGGGGCCCATGATGAAGCCGAACAGTCGGCTGTCGCGATGTATTTTTTTGATGCCGTCAAAAATACCCGAGATAACGTTGTGTCCGCCGGGAGCCTGTCCTCCGCTGAGGATGACGCCGACATTTACGGGACGACCTGCCGAGGGGCTGGGGTTCTTCTCGAAACGGAGTTCGGGAAGTCCGTAGGTGGTGGGGAACAGTTTCTTGATTTCTTCCTGGTCGG
>CAZETN010000161.1:3586-3804 GCA_964514475.1 uncultured Bacteroides sp. | reverse complement strand
AGGCTATCCGCTCCGCGGGCATGAAGGCCGCCGTGACACTCAATCCCGCCACTCCGGTATGCATGCTCGAAGACATAGTGGCCGATGTGGACATGGTGCTCCTTATGAGCGTCAACCCCGGCTATGGCGGACAGTCATTTATTCCCGGCACACTCAACAAGGTACGCCGGCTGCGAAAACTCATAGCCGAAACCGGATGCAAAGCCATAATCGAAGTG
>CAZETN010000161.1:0-3576 GCA_964514475.1 uncultured Bacteroides sp. | reverse complement strand
GGACGGGGGCGTCAACATTGAAACCGGCCGTCTCCTTGCCGAAGCCGGCGCCGACGCTCTGGTTGCAGGCAGCGCGGTCTTCGGCGCCAGTGACCCGGCCGCCGAAATCGCCGCACTGAAGGCGCTCTGAAAATCTTTCTTCCTTATAATAGCTATGCCTGACTTTGATATAAATCCAGATAAATACAACAATCGTGCAAGGCGCACCCGGGCCACCAAGCGCACTCAGGCGCGGCGCGATGACGCCGATGCGACGGGACAGCAGCCCCGACAGTCCCAACCGCCCCGACAGACGAGCTTGCCGCGCGATGAACGTACCTCGTCGCAGGATGCTGTAATAACTCCTGTACACGATAATTCGCCCTCCGGCGACGCCCCTGCGCGAGAAGAACCACGCCGCAAACGGCCGCACGTAATTGCCGCCGACCGTCCTGACGACAACATCCGCATCGAGAGCGAGCCACGGGCTGCAGCTGAGCCAAAGGCTCGCCGGACCGACCTGCTCGGGCCCTTCCGCGACAGACGGGTGCACATTTTTATCGGCGTGCTGCTTATCAGTATCGGTGTCGTCATGGGTGTAGTGCTTATATCGCACCTCTCGGCTGCCGGTGCCGACCAAAGCAGGGTTCTAAACCAGACAATTTCCGAAATGGCGTCCGACGGCAAGATCGTAAACAAGGGAGGACCATTCGGAGCCTGGCTAAGCCACGCCCTGTTCACTGACGCTTTCGGAGTCGGCTCGTTTGTAATAGCGATATACCTTATTCTGGTAGGCGCATGCATAATCGCAGTGCGCAAATTCAACTTCTGGGCCCTGACTTTCAAATCGGTATTGCTTGCGCTTACCATGTCGGTGCTGTGCGGCCTGATAACATATTCTTCCGATACCGATCTGGTATGGGGAGGCACCCACGGTCACGGCATCAACAAGTATCTTTTCGACAATGCCGGGTTTGTAGGAGCTTTGGCTGTCAGTGTCATTCTGCTTGCCGCTGTCGTATGCGCGTTCTACTTTCCGCTCGGCAAACTTTACCGACGTATACGCGGCTATCTGAACGAGATGTCGGAACGGCGCCGGTCGCGCTACGCCGCTACAGCCGCGCAGGCAGAAGCAGTCCCATACCAGCAGCCTTATGCACCGGCGCCCGGCATGTCGCCGGAGAACGTCTCCGAGGTCCCGGCCGAAGCCGCTGCGGTACCACTTGACGAGGAGGCACCATCCGACACTTCTGCTTATTCCGGGGGCGCCGCGATCACCGTCACCCCTGCAGCTGATGACGAGACTGCGTTCAGCTTCGACGACGATGAGGTTGAAGCCGAAGATGCCGCACCGGAAAGACCCGCCGAACCGGACACCAACGGCGATGAGACCATGGCGGTAACCGACAACCGTGCTGACAGACACACGGGCATACCGAGCACCGAGAAAAAGGATGTGCCCTTCGAGGTAACGCTGACACACCTTGACGTAAACCAGCCTGACTCTGACGACAGCAACACCAAACCACAGCCCGTATCGCGTGTGCGCCGCGACCACCGCGATGGCCTGTACGGCTTCAGGCAGCCGTCACTGGAGCTGCTCGACAACATGCGGCAGTCGGCGACAATCGACGAGGCCGAACAGGAGCGTAACCGCACCAATATTCTTGATACCCTCGCCCAGTTCCACGTGGGCATCCGTGACATCAAGGCCACGATCGGGCCTACGGTCACCCTTTACGAACTCATTCTGGAGGACGGCGTGCGTCCTCAGGACATCAAGCGCCTCGAGGAAAACCTGGCCATGGGACTGCGGTCGAAAAACGTACGCGTTGTCACGCTGACGCAAAACGGTACAGTAGGCATCGAGGTCCCCAACGCTAATCCGCAGACGGTGTCGATGCGCAGCGTCCTTGCCAGCAACCGTTTCCAAAGTTCCTCGAAGCCGTTGCCGATAGCTCTGGGTGCGACCATACAGAACGAGGTATACATCGCCAACATAGCGAAGATGCCCCACCTGCTCGTAGCCGGAGCCACCGGTCAGGGCAAATCGGTAGGTCTCAACGCAATCATTACCTCGCTGCTGTTCAAGAAACATCCCACTGAGCTCAAATTTGTCCTTATCGACCCTAAGATGGTGGAATTCAGTCTTTATTCGGCGCTGAAAAACCACTATCTCGCCAAACTGAACGACGATGACGACGACGCAATCATAACCGACATGAACAAAGTGCTGTCGGTGCTTAACTCGTTGTGCGTCGAGATGGACGATCGTTACGAATTGCTCAAAAAGGCCGGCGAACGTGAAATAGAAGGTTACAACGCAAAATTCGAGAGCGGTGCCCTCAACGAGGCCGAGGGGCACAAATATCTGCCCTACCTTGTGCTGATTATTGACGAGTTCGCCGACCTTATTCTTACGGGAGGTAAGGAAATCGAGACTCCGGTCATGCGCATAGCCCAAAAGGGACGCGCCGCCGGCATGCACATGATTATCGCCACACAACGTCCCTCGCGCCAGGTGCTCACGGGCCTCATAAAGGCCAACTGCCCGGCCCGCATCGCCTTCCGCGTCACACAGCGCATCGACTCGAGTATTATTCTGGACGAGATGGGCGCCGATTCCCTCATCGGCCGCGGCGACATGATTTACAAGAACGGCGATGACCACGAGCGTGTGCAATGCGCATTCATATCAAACCAGGAGGTCGAAAGAGTTGTTGCATTCATAGCATCGCAACCTGGTCCCGGACAGCCTTACTACCTTCCCGATCCTGTCGGCGTCAGCGGCGGAGACGGTATGGCCGCGAGCGGACCTGCCGGCGCCACAATGGGCCGCGACGAAATGTTCGACGAGGTAGCCCGCGCTGTCGTGGCCGCCGGACAGGGTTCAACGTCGTGGATCCAGCGCAACTATGGCTTCGGCTACAACCGCGCAGGCAAGCTCATGGACCAGATGTGCGCCGCCGGTATCGTTGGTCCGGTAAACGGCTCAAAGCCGCGCGCCATACTGGTCGACCCGATGACGCTTGAAGACATCCTTGCCCAAAAGGGAGACAGACGATGAGTCTTGTTCAGTTATTTGAAAAATGAAAATGAAAACGAAATCATTCATACTCACAATCTTATTCGCTCTGTGGGCGGCATTGCAGGCATCGGCCTCACTCACGGCCCCTCAGATAATGCAGCGAGTGGCCAAGACTCTTACCCAGCCTGCTTCGACCACCGTCACTTTCAGTCTCAAAAGCGGGTCCAACAGCGGACAGGGCACAATGACGATGTGCAAACAGCGCTTCACGTTCGCTGCCGCAGGCATATCGGTATGGTACGACGGCAAGACCCAATGGACCCTCAACCGGTCGGCGAAAGAGGTATCGGTAACTATCCCCGACGCCGCCGAGCTTGCCGAGAGCAACCCCTTCGTCATCATCTCGGATTACGCCCGCCACTACGACTGCCGCCTGGCAAAGGCCCCGAAAGGACAGTACCGAGTCGAACTTACCCCGAAGTCCAAAGGGTCGGCCATACGCTCGGCATCGCTTACCGTGCGTGCATCGGATATGCAGCCGCTGTCCATATCGGCCACGCTATCCTCCG
>CAZETN010000160.1:0-3843 GCA_964514475.1 uncultured Bacteroides sp. | reverse complement strand
TGAGTTCTTCAAATTTATTGCCTAATTTTGCACTTGCAGGTAGAATCTGCGCACAATGTATCGGCATTTTCCACATTCGGTCTATACGGGTGCAGTGAGAGCAAGCGACAGAAACGAGATACGGCCGATTGCGGGGGAGGCGGTTTTAAGCGCCTGCGCGGCCGAAATTACCGTTGCTCCGGTAGTTATGACGTCGTCGACAATCAGTACGTGTCGCCCGCAAAGGCTTGCCGGAGCGCTTACAGTGAAGCGTTTGGCACTGATATTGGCGGCTCGTTGCGCGGCAGTCAGGCCCACCTGAGTACGGCGCACTGACTTTTCGCCGAGTATCCGTGACACAGGGATGCCCGTGACTGATGACACCCCCCGGGCTATACGTTCGGCCTGATTATAGCCGCGCAGCAGCAATTTGTGCGGCGGCACAGGAACCGGCACAATCAAGTCTATGCCGTCAAAAAATCCGTCGCCGGCTATTTCGCGTGCAAATGCGGCCCCGGCCATCGTCCCCAGATTCGGACGGTCGCGGAACTTCAGGTCATGAATTATTTTGTGATACGGGCGGTCCGAACGATAATAGAACCAGGCCGCCAGACGAGGCGACGGCTGTATGCGCGCAAGCGGGTCGGCCAGCCACGACTGTATGCCGTGATGCGCATGTACCCGCGGCATGGCCCAAAGACAGTCGAGGCACAGAAAATCCTCGCCCGCGGAGAGAGAGCGTCCGCATACTACACACAGCCGCGGAGCCACAACCCCCGACACTGCCGCAAGCGTCTGCCGCAAAACATCAGCGAAACCGCCCATAACCAAGGATTCGGAATTAATTCGACATCAGGCATGTCCGGACTCTTATGTAATTTATTCCACTTACCTGTCCGCATGCTTGTAGACTGATACTGACAATTCTGCGGCCGGACACCTGCCGGACGCGGCCACGGGGCCCCGCAAGCCGGTCAGTTTCCGCAAAGATAGTCATTCCGCCCGAATGCGGCAACATACCGGATATTTTTAGCGGATGCCCGATGTCGTGTTTTGGACAAATTACAGTTTTTGTTTACTTTTGCGGATGCGTGCGTACTGTCCCGCCGGACTGCCCGCAACTGGCCATCATGCTGTTCAATGACATCATCTTTCCGATTTTTCTGCTGGCAGTATTTGTCATCTACTGGCTGTGTCTGCGCAACCGGACACAGGCACAGAACGCTTTGCTGCTGACGGCGAGCTATGTCTTTTACGGTTGGTGGGACTGGCGGTTCCTGGGCCTTATCGCCTTGACAACACTGACAACCTTCACGACGGCTCTGGGTGCGCAAGGACGCCACGGCAGGATGCTTACGGCCGCAAATATAGTTTTCAACGCCGGATTGCTGTTTGTATTCAAGTATTTCAACTTTTTCGGCGAAAACCTGCAGCGCCTGTTCGGTCTGCTGGGGATAAACCTGGGCTGGTTCAGCATCGAAGTGCTGCTGCCAGTGGGTATCTCGTTCTACACCTTTCAGGCAATCGCTTACTCGGCCGATGTACAAAACGGACGTATCCGGCCATGCCGGAACCTGCTTGACTTCGCCACTTTCATAGCCTACTTTCCGCAGTTGGTGGCCGGGCCCATCGAACGGGCCTCCCAGTTGCTCGGACAAATCGAGCGGCCACGGCACTGGAACACGGAATATGCCGTGTCGGGACTGCGTATGATACTCGTCGGCGTAGTCAAGAAAGTCTGTGTGGCAGATATGCTGGCGGTTTATGTCGACCGACTGTACGGTATGGACACGCTTGCGCCGCATACAGCACTGGCGGCCGGAATATTGTTCAGCCTCGAGATTTACTTCGATTTTTCGGGATACTGCGACATTGCCCGCGGAGTTTCCAGGCTTCTGGGCATCGAACTGATGGCCAACTTCAGGTTTCCGTATTTTTCGCGCAACATCTTCGAGTTCTGGCGCCGCTGGCACATATCCCTGATGATGTGGTTCCGCGACTATATCTATATCCCCCTCGGCGGCAACCGCCGGGGCAAAAGCCGCACACTGCTTAACGTTGCACTCGTCTTTGTAATATCGGGGTTATGGCACGGCGCGGCATTCAACTTCATAGCCTGGGGCGCCTACTGGGCTGTGGTCTGCATCGCCGGACGCCTGCTGCCCGGGATCAGACGCGACTGCGGTGGCAGCGGCTGGCGCGACCTGCCTCGGAGTGCCGTCACTCTGGGCTTCGTCATGGTCGGATTTTACATCTTCCGCTGCGACAGCATGGCCCAGTTTACATCCGGCATGTCGGCGGTCGGGGCTTACATTGTTTTTTTCGGCATGGCATGGATAGTGCTTGAAATTCTTTGCCGATGGCGTGCGGCACGCGTAGTGGCCCTCATCGCTGCGGCCACCGCCGCTGTATGCGCCATGTACCTGCTGTTGCCGCGGTGGCCGCTATTGCTCAAGGCATGGTCGCTTGTACCGATGGCGGCGGTAGCTGTAGTCGAATGGCGATGCCGCAACCTTGATTTTCCCATGCAGCACATAAGCGCCATCCGTTGCAACCGCCTCGCGCTATACTGGCTGTTTATCGCTTCGGCATTTGTAAGCGAACCGCTTGAAATGGCTTTTATATACTTCCATTTCTGATGAACAGGACCACAGCCGACATACTGCGCTTCATGCTGAAAGCCACCGCCGTAATTCTTCCGGTGGCGCTGCCGCTGATAGCCTGGTACGCATGTACCGACCCTTATAAGGTATTGCGCCGATACGACAGCGGCGCATACTTTCCGGACCCGGTGGAGCAACCGGCGCGACTCGGCGTCAACAAAGGCCTGGTGACAATCAGCAACCTCGAACGGCAGGAAGCTGACGGACGCAGCTACAACGCCTTTATCTTCGGCTCCTCAGTATCATGCGTCTACGACGCCTACACCTGGGCACACCTCGCCGACAGCACCGGCCACGCGCGTCCATATCACATGGACTCTGCCTCGGAAACCCTGATGTCGATGGCAGATAAAGCCGAATACCTCGACCGCACCGGACACCACCTCGACTACGCCCTGATTGTGCTCGACCCCATAATCCTTGCAACCGTACCCGATGACAGCCCACCGGTAATAGCCCCGCCGCAGCTGCACAAATCATGGTTGGAGACTCTGAAATACCACTACACATTCTTTCGTGCCGCCACCAACGCCGACTTTCTGAAAAGCTGGATACCATACACCCTGACAGGTCGCCCGGCCGACAATGGCCGCAACCCCATTTTCGAACCTCAGCCCATAGTATACGACCCCATAGTCAACCAGGAAAGCCTGCCCCTGTGGGATTCCCTCATAGCCGCAGACCCTCACGCCTTCTATACCGCCCACCCCCTCCCCCCGGTTCCGCACAGGCCGACCACCTCGCCCATCCTGATTACCGGCGACCGCATCGAAGCCCTCCGGCGAATAGCCGCCGTCTTCGACCGCCATCACACTCACATCAAAGTCATCATCGCCCCCAACCGCCGTCAGGTCACGCTCAACCCCGCCGACCTCCGCACCCTCGGCGACATCTTCGGTCGCGCATCCGTCCACGACTACTCCTCCACCCTCGTCACAGCCCTCGCCGCCGACACCCTGCTATACGACAAGACCCATTACCGCCCCCCCTTCGCCACCCTGCTCATGCGTCGCACATACTCCCAGGCCCAGCGGCACCTCCTCAACTGATCTCACATACACACCTACCCCCGGGACCCCTGACTTCCGATCCCGCAACAAGTTTCCACATCATCCTGCAATTCCAAAAACGACCCGCCCCACCTTAAAAACGCAGATTCTACCTGCAAGTGCAAAATTAGGCAATAAATTTGAAGAACTCA